>NZ_JBHYKM010000074.1:19801-24612 GCF_042741435.1 Streptomyces sp. NPDC058955
GGGGGGGGCGCCTGCCCCCGCGGGCCGGGCCCGCGTGCGGGGGGGGGGGCGCCGCCCCGCCCCCGCCCCCCCCGGGGGGTGGGGGGGGCGGGGGCCCGCACGGGTCGAGGGCGGAACCGCAGCTCGGGAGCGCGTTCCGCGCCCTGCCGGGGTCTGACGCCCCCGGCGGGCGGGGCGGGCCCGGAAGTCCGGGCCCGGGGGCCTTACTTGATGCCCAGCTCGGCGCACTTGGCGGCGAGGTCCGCGGAGCAGATGTCGGCGGCGGCGTAGATGCCGTCCTTGATGACCGTGGACTGGATGTTGGTCTTGTCGACGACCACCGGGGCGAAGAGGGTGGACTTCACGCCGTCGGTCTCGCCCTGGGCGCCGAGGTCCTTGCCCTGGAGCAGGTTGACCGAGAACTTGGCGGCCTCGGGGGCCAGCTGGAGCGGCGACTTGTAGATGGTGAAGGTCTGGGTGCCGGCGACGATCCGCTGGATGCCCGCGACCTCGGCGTCCTGGCCGCCGACCGGGATGCCCTTGATGCCGGCGTTCTCCAGGGAGGTGACGATGCCGCCCGCCATGCCGTCGTTGGCGGAGTAGACGGCGCCGATCTTGTCCTTGCCGACGGAGGAGATGGCGGCGGCCATCTTCTCGCCCGCGACCTTCGGGTCCCACTCGCCGGACGCCTCGTAGGCGATCTTGCCGACCTTGCCGTCGAGGGCGGTGTGGGCGCCCTTCTTGAACAGACCGGCGTTCGGGTCCTTCTCGTCGCCGTTGATCATGACGATCTGGGCGGTGGCGGCCTTGGCGCCGAGGGCGGAGAGCAGGGCCTGGCCCTGGAGCTCGCCGACCTTGTTGTTGTCGTGGCTGACGTAGGCGTCGGCGCCCTCGATCGCGCGGTCGTACGCGACGACCTTGACGCCCTTGCCCTGCGCCTCCTTGACCCAGCCGGCGGCCTTGGCGGAGTCGACCGGGTCGAGCGCGATGACCTTCACGCCGTCGGCGATGAGCTGGTCGAACTGCTGCTTCTGCTTCACGACGTCGGAGACGGCGTTGTTGTACACGACCTCGCAGTCGCCGCAGGCGGCCTTGACGGCCTTCTCGAACTGCGGCTTGTCCAGGGACTCGTACCGCGCGGTCTTGTTCTCCGGGAGGAGCAGACCGATCTTGGTCGAGCTGCCCTTGTCCTCGCCGTCACCGCCGCCGGCCTGGCCGCAGGCGGAGAGCGCGAGGGCCATCGAGACCGCGGCCGAGCCTATGACGACACGACGAGTCATTGCGTTCATGTGGGGTTGCCTCCCTGACGAGGCCGCGACGGTGCGGCCGAGGTGTCACGAAGTCAACTCGGCCGCAACACCGCCGTCAAGAAGTGAAAACTTAACGAGATGACAACGGTGGTTATCGTTCTCTAAGTGAAGGCGGGGACCGATACCGGCAGCGTGGCCGCGTGAGCACTCTCCGTACCGCTCAGCAGCGTCGCGTCGCCCATCTCGCTCAGCACCAGCGCCAGCGCGCCCAGCACCTCGGCGCGGCCGCCCAGCGCCCCCTGGACCAGGGAGAGCTGACGCGCGGCGCTGGGGATCGCGTACCGGCCGACGGAGTCCCGGATCGGGGCGAGCACCAGCTCACCGGCCTCGGCGAGGTCGCCGCCGAGCACCACCCGGCTCGGGTTCAGGAGATTGCAGAGGTTGGCGACACCGCTGCCGATGTGGCGCCCGACGTCGGCGATGACCCGTCGGCAGCCCGGGTCGCCCTCGCGGGCCAGCTGCACCACCCGCTCCATGGTGAGGTCCGGACCGTGGCTGGGCTGCAGCAGCGGCAGCACGTACCGGGCGGCGGTGAAGGTCTCCAGGCAGCCGCGGTTGCCGCAGCGGCAGACCGGGCCCGACTCGTCCAGGGTGATGTGGCCGATCTCGCCGGCCGTGCCGCCCGGCCCCCGGTAGACCCGTCCGTCGATCACCAGGCCGGCGCCGACACCGCTCGCCACCTTGATGTACGCCAGGTCCTTCACGCCCCGGCCGCTCCCCCACACCAGCTCGCCGAGCGCGCCGAGGTTGGCGTCGTTGTCGACGTGGACGGGGACCCCGAGCCGGGCGGAGAGCTCCTCGGCGGGGTTGATGCCGCTCCAGCCCGGCAGGATCGACGTCGAGCCGAGCGTGCCGGAGGAGACGTCGATGGGGCCGGGGACGCCGAGACCGACGCCGATCACCTTGTCGCGGCCGATCCCGGTGGCCTCGATCAGCCGGTTGACCAGCCGTTCCGCCCGGTCGAAGCCCTCCGCGGCGGAGGCGTCCACGTCGAGCGGCTCGGCCTCCTCGGCGAGCACCTGGTGGGCGAGGTTGCCGACCGCGACCCGCAGATGGGTGTGGCCGAAGTCGACGCCGATCACGATGCCGGCGTCGCCGGAGAGCGAGACGCTGCGGGCCCGGCGGCCGCCCGCCGAGGTCGGGGTGACCTCGACCGTGCCGCCGTCCTTGAGCTCGCGGACGATGTTGGAGACGGTCGCCGCCGACAGTCCCGTCGCCCGGGCGATCTCCGCCTGGGTCAGCGAACCGGCCATCCGCACCGCCCGCACGACCCGCTCCAGATTGGCCCTGTGCAGCGACGTCTGCGACCCCGGAGTCTCCATCGACTCTCTCACTCCCACCGTTTTCTCCAACATGTGAACTCTAAGGGGACGCTTTCGCCTTCGCTTCCGTCAAGACCCGGAACACCCCAGGGGGCGCGCGGAGACATGCGAAGGCCCCCGCGCGCCGACGCGCGCGGGGGCCTGAGAGCGCTCTCCCCCTTCTGGGGGCGCTTTTCCCCTACTTGACGGCGCCGGCCGTGAGACCGGCCACCACCTGCCGCTGGAAGACGATGTACGCGGCGAGCACCGGCAGCATCGCCATCACCAGGCCGGCGAAGAGCCCGGACCAGTCGCCCTTGTAGCCCTGGCTGACCGCGAGCTGCACCAGGCCCTGGGAGAGCACCTTGTTCTCCGGGTCGGTGTTGAGCACCGTCGGCAGCAGGTACTGGTTCCACTGCCCCAGGAAGTTGAAGATGCCGACGCTGATCAGGCCCGGCCGGGCCATCGGCAGCATCACCTGGAAGAAGGTGCGGGTGTGCGAGGCGCCGTCGATGAAGGCCGCCTCCGCCACCGAGGTGGGCAGCGTCCGGAAGAAGGCGGTCAGGAAGAAGACGGTGAAGGGCAGCGAGTACGCGATGTAGACCAGGATCAGGCCGTGCATGGTGTTCAGCAGGGCCATGTTCTGCATCACGTAGAAGAGCGGCACCAGCGCCAGGATGATCGGGAAGCTCATCCCCCCGATGAACAGGAAGTAGAGGAAGCGGTTCCCGGGGAACTCGAAGCGGGCCAGCACGTACGCCGCCATCGAGCCGAAGAGCAGGGTGCCGACCAGCGAACCGCCGACCACCAGGATCGTGTTCAGGAAGTAGTCGCTCATGTGCGCCTGGGTCCAGGCGCGCGACCAGTTCTCGAAGTGCAGCGTGTCCGGCAGCGACCACGGGGAGGTGAAGATCGCCCGGTCGGCCTTGAAGGAGGTCATGACCGCCCAGAGCAGCGGCAGCACCACCATGATCGCCCAGATGATCAGGACGCCGTGCGAGAAGACGTTGAGGACGGCGCCCTCCCGCTTCTCCTTCACGGGGGCCGCGGTCTTCCGGACCTCGGGGCCCTGGCCCGCCCGGGGGGCGGGGATGTGCGCGCCGCCGGTGGGCGGGGTGTCGGTGGTCTTCATCAGAACTCCAGCCGCTCGCGCCGGCCCAGCTTCATCACGACCGCCGCGAAGGCGAGCGTGACGAGGAGGAGCGCGACACCGATGGTCGTGGCGTAGGCGGCCTGACCGTCCCGGAACGCCTTCTGGTACACGTACAGCGGCATGACGACGGTCGAGTAGTCGGGCCCGCCGCCGTTGGGGCCGACGGTCATGATCTGCACGACCGCGAAGGACTCCGCGCCGAGCGCGAGGATGCCCATGTAGATCCACCCCGACTGCACGGTGTCCCAGAGCAGCGGCAGGGTGATGCGGAAGAAGGTCGTGAAGCGGCTGGCGCCGTCGAGCAGCGCGGCCTCGTAGAAATCGCGCGGAATGGACGCCATGCCCGCCGAGAAGAGGACCACGAAGAAACCGACGGTGGACCAGACGAGGACCACCATCACGCAGATGAGGGCGAGATCCGGGTCACCCAGCCAGTCCGGCTGGACGCTGCCGAGGCCGACGGCCTTGAGGAACGAATTGATCGCCCCGCTGTTCGGGTTGTACGCGAACTGGAAGAGCAGCGCCACGATGACGATCGAAAGCACCTGCGGGAAGAAGTAGACGATCTTGTAGAACGAGGAGCCGCGCACACCGGTGACCGCCGCTCCCTTCCTCCGCCGGCCGCCCACATTCAGCATGAACGCCAGGAAGAGCGCGAATCCGACCGTCACCAGCGGAAGGACGACCGCGAAGGTCAGACTGTGCTGGAGCGACTTCCAGAAGATCTCGTCCTCGAACAGCCTGGTGTAGTTGTCGAGTCCGACGAACCCGAATTCGGGACTCAGACCGGTCCAGTCCGTGAGCGAGTAGTAGATGGACTGGATGAACGGCCAGATGACGAAGAGCGCGTACAGCGCCAGGGGGACCGCCAGGAACCCCACGATGAAACGGTACTTGCCGTGCTGCATTCCTAACCGACCCCGATCTCCGGCGAAGGGCGCGCCGCGGCGCCGAGCGGCGGGGGGCGCCCCCCCCGCCGGGGGGGGGGGGCCCCCCCCCCGCGGGCGCGGGGGGGGGGTTTGGGGGGGGGGAATAAAAAAAAAAGGACCGCCCCGACTAGGACAAGGT
>NZ_JBHYKM010000074.1:24622-39633 GCF_042741435.1 Streptomyces sp. NPDC058955
AACCGTTTCCGTCGTGTGCAACAACACCCCCCCCCCCCCCCCCGGGTCGGGGGGGGCGCGGGGCCCCCGCGGGGCGGGGGCCCCCCCCCGGGGGGGGGGCGGGGCCCCCGCCACGGCTGTCACTGGTGCTTGTAGTGCTTGATGTTCGGGTCCTTGGCCGCCTCGTCGGCGAACTTCTGGATCTTCTTGATCGTCTCGGCCGGGGTGGCGCGGCCGGCCATCATCTCGCCGATGCCGGCGACGCCGATCTTCTCCTTCTGGAGCGCCACGTACCAGTCCTGGAGGCGGGGGTTGACCACGTTGGTGCCGGCCTTCTCCAGCGCCGCGACACCGGACTTGAGGCCCGGGGACAGCTCGATGCCGTCGGTGCCGCCGTTGAGCGCGCTGAGCGACTTCACGGACTGGGTGAAGTTCTTGGAGGACGCCTCGCTGAGCATGATGCGCAGCTGCTCCATCGCGCCCTCGGGGTTCTTCGCCTTCGCCGGGACGATGAAGGGCTCGCCGCCGGCCGCCCACAGGGTGCCGAACGGCAGCTTGTCGGAGGAGTCCAGACCGGTCGGCGCGGAGACCGCGAGGCCGAAGTCGGCCGGCATGGTCTTCGCGGCCTCGTTCTCGACCCAGGAGCCGTTCGGGATGAACAGCGCCTTGCCCTCGGTCCAGGCGGTCTGCGACTGGATGTGGTCGAGGCCGGGGGTGCCCTGGAGGATGTAGCCCTTGCGCTGGAGCTCGTAGTAGGCCTCGAAACACGCCTTGACCGCGGGGTGCTCCCACGCCTTCGGCTCCAGGTTGTCGATCGCGTCGAGGACCTCGCGGCCGCCGACCTTGCCGATCATCGGGTAGAGCGAGAAGGGGATGTAGTACGGGTGCTTGCCCGCGTACGTCCAGGGCGCGATGCCCTTCTTCTTGGCCTTCTCGCAGAGGGCCAGCATCTCGTCCCAGGTCTCGGGGTACTTGGCCTCCAGCGAGTCCAGCGCCTTCTGCGAGTACCACACGCCGTAGACGGTGTAGGCGTAGTTGATCATCCAGCAGGGCTCGCCGTCGAACTGGCCCATCTCGACGATGCCGGGGCGCAGGGTGTCGCGGACCTTCTTCGACGGGTCGTCGACGGAGGGCGCGTCGAGCAGCGGGGTCAGGTCGGTGAGCTGCTTCTGGCCGACGAGGACGCCCATGTCCATCTGCTCGGCGCCGGAGTTGTCGATGAGGTCCGGCGGGGTGCCGCCGTTGAACCGCGGCTGGAGCTCCGTGGTGATCTTCTGGGTCGGGGTGAACTTCACCTTCGACTGGGGGTGCGCCTGCTCGTAGAGCTTGATCGCGTCCTTGGCGTACTGCTGCCCGAAACCGCCGTCGAAAAGGACGAAATCGAGCTCGGCCGACTCATTGACCCCGAGCGGGTTCTTGTCGGACTTGACGCCCTTCTCGACCTTGTCGTTGGTCTTTCCGCCGCCGCTGGCGCAGGCGGAAAGGAAGCCCATGGCCGGGACGGAGACCAGACCGAGAGCGGCGGAACGCTTGATCAGATCACGACGGCCGAGGCCGCCCTCGTTCGAGTGGGCGGAGGTGGATCCCATGCTCAAGTCCTCGCCTTCATTCAGGACTCAGGCGGTGTACCGGTCGCCCGTACTTCGTCTCGCCAACGGGCGAAGGGCCCCGCCACCGCGGTCATTTGCAGCTGGGTCGTGCAGGCGTCGGGCCGTCGCCGGAGGCTTCCGACGGGCTGGACGCCGACAGGTATAGTCCACTTCCCTCGACCGGAGCAAGATCGAAAGCAGCATTCGTCAGGCATCTTTCCCGAGTTGAGACCTCGGGGATTTCCCGGCGCCCTCCGGCGGAAGCCTGCCCCGCCGAGGCGGAGCGCATCCCTCCGGAGCACCTTCACAAGATGAATGGTCCAATCGAAATCCGGCGAAGTGGACGCGCTCCGAGAGAAGTTGCCGGATGGCTGGAACCGGAGGGGCGCGGGCGCCGTCTTCCTGTCATGTACGGACTCGCTGCCGGGTGGGCGGAAACGGGGGAAATCCCGCCGAACCAGGCCGAGTTCGGTGGCCGTCCGTACTGTCCTGTTCTCGATATGGATCTGGAGATCTACGTGGCCAAGACTTCTGGCCTGAACCGCACGGGCGTGCTCGCCCGTGTCACGGTCGCCGCGCTGACCGCCGCCCTGGTGGGCACCACGACGGCCGCCGTCGCCGCGGAGCCGGGCCCGACGGCCAAGCCCGCGCAGCAGGCGGACGTCGCGTCCTCCGGCAACGCCACCGCGGCCGCCTCGACCGCCGCGGCCTCGGGCGCGGCGCTCAACAACCTGTACGGCTGGCACACCAACGGCGACATCATCGGCTACACCCCCGTCGGCGGCGGCGCCATCCAGCGGATGGCCGGTCTGCAGGGCTGGGACTGGGTGGGCTACAAGAACTTCACCCAGGCCGACATCGACGGCCAGGTCGAGGAGAACGGCTGGCACCACGCCGACGGCTGGTACGCCGTGAACCGTTACGGCCGACTGCACTTCGCCGGCGGCGGCCCGGTCCGCGACCTCGGTGGCGGCTGGAACATCTACAACCGTGTCGTCTCGGCCGGCAACACCGGCGGCGGCGCCCCGGACGACGTCCTGGCCCGCGACAGCTACGGCGTGCTGTGGCACTACCTGGGCAACGGCAACGCGTCGCTGACCCAGCGCTACCGCGTCGGCTCCGGCTGGAACGCGTACACCCAGATCGCGGGCAAGGGCGATGTGACCGGTGACGGTCGCGCCGACCTCGTCGCCCGGGACCGCAACGGCGTCCTGTGGCTCTACAAGGGCACCGGCAACTACCGGACCCCGTTCACCACCCGGACCCGGGTCGGCAGCGGGTGGAACACGTACAACCACATCTTCTCCCCCGGCGACCTGGACGGCGACCGCCGTGCGGACCTGGTGGCCCGGGACGGCGCCGGCGCGCTGTGGCTGTACAAGGCGAAGGGCAGCACCACCAGCCCGTACGCCGGCCGGATCAAGATCGGCACCTCCGGCTGGAACGGCTTCGGCGCGATGTTCTGACCGGTCCGGTGAACACGGAAGGGCCCCGCTCCTCGTCACGAGGAGCGGGGCCCTTCCCGCTTGCTACCGGATCAGCGGGGTCAGCCGCGACTGTGCTTATCCGCGAATGAGGTTGCGGAGCACGTACTGCATGATGCCGCCGTTGCGGTAGTAGTCCGCCTCGCCGGGGGTGTCGATGCGGACGACCGCGTCGAACTCGACACCGGTGTCGGTGGTGACCTTCACCGTGCTCGGGGTGGTGCCCTCGTTCAGCTCGGTGATGCCGGTGATGGAGAAGGTCTCCTCGCCGGTCAGGCCCAGCGAGTCGGCCGACTGGCCGGCCGGGAACTGGAGCGGGAGGACGCCCATGCCGATGAGGTTCGAGCGGTGGATGCGCTCGTACGACTCGGTGATGACGGCCTTGACGCCGAGGAGCGCGGTGCCCTTGGCGGCCCAGTCGCGGGACGAGCCGGAGCCGTACTCCTTGCCGCCCAGGATGACCAGCGGGGTGCCGGCGGCCTGGTAGTTCTGCGAGGCGTCGTAGATGAAGGAGACCGGGCCGCCCTCCTGCGTGAAGTCACGCGTGAAGCCGCCCTCGGTGCCCGGCGCGATCTGGTTGCGCAGGCGGATGTTGGCGAAGGTGCCGCGGATCATGACCTCGTGGTTGCCTCGGCGCGAGCCGTAGGAGTTGAAGTCACGACGCTCCACACCGTGCTCGGTGAGGTACTTGCCGGCCGGGGTGTCGGCCTTGATGGCGCCGGCCGGGGAGATGTGGTCGGTGGTGACCGAGTCGCCGAGCTTCGCGAGCACGCGGGCGCCCGTGATGTCGGTGACCGGGGTGGTCTCCATCGTCATGCCCTCGAAGTACGGGGGCTTGCGGACGTAGGTGGACTCGGCGTCCCACTCGAAGGTGTTGCCGGTCGGGATCGACAGCGCCTGCCACTGGGCGTCGCCGGCGAAGACGTCCTGGTAGGACTTGGCGAACATGTCCTCGCCGATCGCGTTGGCGACGACGTCGTTCACCTCGGCCTCGGAGGGCCAGATGTCCTTGAGGAAGACCGGGTTGCCCTCGGTGTCGACACCCAGCGCGTCCTTGGTGATGTCCACCTTCATGGAGCCCGCGATGGCGTACGCGACGACCAGCGGCGGGGAGGCCAGGTAGTTCATCTTGACGTCGGGGTTGATGCGACCCTCGAAGTTGCGGTTGCCCGAGAGCACCGAGGTCACGGCCAGGTCGTGGTCGTTGACCGCCTTGGAGACCTCCTCCGGCAGCGGGCCGGAGTTGCCGATGCAGGTGGTGCAGCCGTAGCCGACGAGGTTGAAGCCGACCTTGTCGAGGTACGGGGTGAGACCGGCCTTGTCGAAGTAGTCGGTGACGACCTTCGAGCCCGGGGCGAGGGTGGTCTTGACCCACGGCTTGCGGGTCAGGCCCTTCTCCACGGCCTTCTTCGCGACGAGCGCGGCGGCGACCATGACGTACGGGTTCGACGTGTTGGTGCAGGAGGTGATGGCCGCGACCGTCACCGCACCGTGGTCGAGGGTGTAGGTCGAGCCGTCGGGGGCGGTGACCTCGACCGGGTTCGACGGGACCGTGCTGGAGACGGCCGGGGCGTCGGAGGCCGGGAAGGACTCCTTGCCCGCCTCGTCGACCGAGTCGACGTAGTTGCGCACGTCCTGGGCGAACTGCGCGGCGGCGTTCGCGAGGATGATGCGGTCCTGCGGGCGCTTCGGGCCGGCGATGGACGGGACGACCGTGGAGAGGTCGAGCTCCAGCTTCTCGGAGAAGTCCGGCTCGGCCTTCGGGTCCAGCCAGAGGCCCTGCTCCTTGGCGTACGCCTCGACGAGCGCGACCTGCTGCTCGGAGCGGCCGGTGAGCTTGAGGTAGTTCAGGGTCTCGTCGTCGATCGGGAAGACCGCGGCGGTGGAGCCGAACTCGGGCGACATGTTGCCGATGGTGGCGCGGTTCGCGAGCGAGGTGGCGGCGACGCCCTCACCGTAGAACTCGACGAACTTGCCGACGACGCCGTGCTTGCGCAGCATCTCGGTGATGGTGAGCACCAGGTCGGTGGCGGTGGTGCCGGTGGGCAGCTCGCCGGTCAGCTTGAAGCCGACGACGCGCGGGATGAGCATGGAGACCGGCTGGCCGAGCATGGCGGCCTCGGCCTCGATGCCGCCGACGCCCCAGCCGAGCACACCGAGGCCGTTGACCATGGTGGTGTGGGAGTCGGTGCCGACGAGGGTGTCGGGGTACGCCTGGCCGTTGCGGACCATGACCGTTCGGGCCAGGTGCTCGATGTTCACCTGGTGGACGATGCCGGTGCCCGGGGGGACGACCTTGAAGTCGTCGAAGGCGGTCTGGCCCCAGCGCAGGAACTGGTAGCGCTCCTTGTTGCGGCCGTACTCCAGCTCGACGTTCTGCGCGAACGCGTCGTTGGTGCCGAACTTGTCGGCGATGACGGAGTGGTCGATGACCATCTCGGCCGGGGAGAGCGGGTTGATCTTCGCCGGGTCGCCGCCGAGCGCCGCGACGGCCTCGCGCATGGTGGCGAGGTCGACGACACAGGGGACACCGGTGAAGTCCTGCATGATCACGCGCGCCGGCGTGAACTGGATCTCCTGGTTCGGCTGGGCCTGCGAGTCCCAGTTGCCGAGGGCCCGGATGTGGTCGGCGGTGATGTTCGCGCCGTCCTCGGTGCGGAGCAGGTTCTCCAGGAGGACCTTCAGGCTGTAAGGGAGGCGCGCGGAGCCCTCGACCTTGTCCAGCTTGAAGATCTCGTACGACTCGTCGCCCACGCGCAGCGTGCTGCGGGCGTCGAAGCTGTTCGCCGACACGACAGTCTCCTTCATCAATGTGCGCGTACTACCGTCATGCTGCCGCCACGGCTCCTCGCCGATCCGCTAAGGTAAGGCTAAGTTAGGTAACCCTTACCGATCAGGCGGCAACGGTGCGCCGTAAGCAGTTATCTCGATGTCGAGATAACTCTAGTGCATCCCCGCCCGTCGGTCATGCCTGGGCACCCCCCGATCTCGCGTGGCGCCCGTCGACGCCGCCGGTCGGCGGGGCTTCCGGCGGGCACGGCCCCGCGCCTACGATCACGCGGGTGACCGAGGGCATGGCGGGGGCCGTCCGGAGACTCTTCCGGGGGCGCGGCGGACGCGACGACGAGCTGGTCCGGGTGGACGCGGAGATCACCGCGTTCGGGGAGGCGCTCGCCGGGCACCCGTTCGTCCCCGACCACCAGGCGCACGCCCCCGCCCTGCTCGCCGACTACCAGCGGGCGCTGGACGCGTACGAGCGGGCCAAGGGGGACTTCGTCGGCGACCGGACGCTGCGCGACGCCGCCGACGTGCTGCGCGCCCTCGACGCCGGGCGGCACGCACTGGCCTGCGTGGACGCCGCCCTCGCCGGCCGGCCGCGCCCGCACCGCCTCCCCCTCTGCTTCTTCGACCCGCGCCACGGGCGGGCCGCCGAGGAGGTCCGCTGGGCACCCGTCGGCGGCGCGGCCCGGACGATCGCGGTGTGCGCGGCCGACGCCGTGCGCCTGGGCGAGGGGCGGCCCCCGATCGAGAGCGGCCTGAGGGCCCCGGAGCCGGCCCCGGAACCGCGCCCCCGGAGCCGTGCGCTCACGCCTCCGCCCGCTCCCGAGGTGCCGTCCGGCGACGCGTACGCGACCTGGCCCGCGCACACCGGGGAGCGGGCGCGGTGGGAGAGCCGGGGCCGGAAGGGGGTCCAGCTGCGCCGCGCCGATCCGCGCGAGCCCGCGCTGCTGGTGGTGCACCTGGAGCGGGCCGAGGGGTCCTGGGTCGAACTGACCGGGCCGCGCGGCGACGGGCCGGACCGGCAGCCCCTCCCGCACGCCACCCGGCTGACCCGGGCGGTGGTGCCGGTCCCCGCCGACGGGCGGGAGACGATCCATCTGGAGATGCACACCGACAAGGGCTGGCGGATCTGGCTGCACCCAGCGGACGCGGTCCCGCTCCTGGACGGCGAGCTCGCGTCGGCCGGCTCGTACGTGGTGCGCCACCCCGGCGGCCGGGAACCGCTGCGGATCACCCAGCACGACGGCGCGGCCTTCGCGCTGCGGGCCCTGCGCCCGGACCTCCGGCCCGGGGCGCTGCTGTGCGAGGGGACGGGCGCGTTCACCGCGGAGGCCGTCACCCCGCGGAAGCCCTGCCTGCTGCACGTCCGCTCGCGCGGCTCCTGGACGCTCACCCCGACGGGGGTGTCCGAGCGGCGGTGACCGGCTGCGGTCGGCGGCCACCCGTCCGGCGGCGCGCGCGTTGCCGGGGGGGCGGGGCCGGGCCGAGGATCGGGGCATGTTCAGCGGCGCGCACGTGATTCTGTACACCCGGGACGCGGAGGCCGACCGGGCGTTCCTCCGGGACGTCGTCGGCTTCCCGCACGTGGACGCGGGGCGGGGCTGGCTGGTCTTCCGGCTGCCTCCCGCCGAGATCGCGGTCCATCCGGCCGACGACGGGCCGAAGCACGAGGTCTATCTGATGTGCGAGGACCTCACCCGTACCCTCACCGCCCTGGAGGACAAGGGCGCGGAGATCTCACGGGCCATCAGCGACCAGGGGTGGGGGCTGCTCGCGGCGGTCCGGCTGCCGAGCGGGACGGAGCTCCCGCTGTACGAGCCGCGACACCCCACGGCGCTGGACCTTCCGGCGTAGCCCGAACCGGGCATATAGCCTCATACCTAACGAGATGTCACCCGACTGCCGCACCCCGATGATCGCCGCATCTCATATTTGAGATAACGTGACGGCATGGCAGACGACTACCTCGTACGCATCGGCAAGCTCATCCGTGACGCCCGGCAGCACCGTGGCTGGACCCAGACGCAGCTCGCCGAGGCCCTGGCCACCAGCCAGAGCGCGGTCAACCGGATCGAGCGCGGCAACCAGAACATCAGCCTTGAGATGATCGCCCGCATCGGCGAGGCGCTCGACAGCGAGATCGTGTCCCTGGGCTACGCCGGCCCGATGCACCTCCGCGTCGTCGGCCGCCGCCGGCTCTCCGGCTCCATCGACGTCAAGACCAGCAAGAACGCCTGCGTCGCCCTGCTCTGCGCCACCCTCCTCAACAAGGGCCGCACCGTGCTGCGCCGGGTCGCCCGCATCGAGGAGGTCTTCCGCCTCCTCGAAGTGCTGAACTCCATCGGCGTGCGCACCCGCTGGATCAACGACGGCGTGGACCTGGAGATCGTGCCGCCGGCCGAGCTGGACATGGAGTCCATCGACGCCGAGGCCGCCATCCGCACCCGCTCCATCATCATGTTCCTCGGCCCGCTGCTGCACCGCATGGACCGCTTCAAGCTGCCGTACGCCGGCGGCTGCGACCTCGGTACGCGCACGATCGAGCCGCACATGATCGCGCTGCGCCGCTTCGGCCTGGACGTCACGGCCACCGAGGGCCTGTACCACGCGCAGGTGGAGAAGGCGGTGGCCCCGGGCCGCCCGATCGTCCTGACCGAGCGCGGCGACACCGTGACCGAGAACGCGCTGCTGGCCGCCGCCCGCCACGACGGCGTGACGGTCATCCGCAACGCCTCCTCCAACTACATGGTCCAGGACCTGTGCTTCTTCCTGGAGGCGCTCGGCGTCCGCGTCGACGGCGTCGGCAGCACCACGCTCACCGTGCACGGCATCCCGGAGATCGACGTGGACGTCGACTACTCCCCCTCCGAGGACCCGGTCGAGGCGATGAGCCTGCTCGCCGCCGCCGTCGTCACCGAGTCCGAGCTGACGATCCGCCGGGTGCCGATCGAGTTCCTGGAGATCGAGCTCGCGGTCCTGGAGGAGATGGGCCTCGACCACGACCGCTCGGCCGAGTACGCCGCCGACAACGGCCGCACCCGCCTGGTCGACCTGACGGTCCGCCCCTCCAAGCTGGAGGCGCCGATCGACAAGATCCACCCGATGCCCTTCCCGGGCCTCAACATCGACAACGTCCCCTTCTTCGCGGCGATCGCGGCCACCGCCCAGGGCCAGACCCTCATCCACGACTGGGTCTACGACAACCGCGCCATCTACCTCACCGACCTCAACCGCCTCGGCGGCCGCCTCCAGCTCCTCGACCCCCACCGCGTCCTGGTCGAGGGCCCCACCCGCTGGCGCGCCGCCGAGATGATGTGCCCGCCCGCCCTCCGCCCCGCCGTCGTCGTCCTCCTCGCCATGATGGCCGCCGAGGGCACCTCGGTCCTGCGGAACGTGTACGTCATCAACCGCGGCTACGAGGACCTGGCCGAGCGGCTGAACTCGATCGGCGCGCAGATCGAGATCTTCCGGGACATCTGACGCCGGGGCCCCCGACGCCCGGTGGGCCGCCGTCGCGGCGGCGCACCGGGCGTCCGGTCCCCCTCCAAGTCGAAATCGCGCCAAGGTCGACCGCCCCGCCGGGCGTGCGTTGACCTCGCCAACACGCCTCCCTACGGTGGTTGTTGCTGCGTCGGGGGCGGAGCGAGGGGGGCACGAGCTTGCGCGTGGACACGACCGGTGGGGCCGATCCGTCCGTCACGGCCGCATCCCTGCTGGACGCCGCCGTACATGCCTTTCTGCGCGCCGAGTTCGACATCGTGCGGCCGCTTCTCCACCGGCTCCGGAGCGAGTTCGGCGCGCCCGAGGGCGACCCCGCCGCGGTGCGGTACGACGTGCTGCTCGGCGCGCTCGCCGCGCGGGCCGGCAACTGGCCGGAAGCGGTCAGGCGCTGCCCCGACGCCCCCTACGGGGCGGAGACCGGGATCGTCCACGCCCTCGCCGTGAGCGCCCTGCGCGAACTGGCCCGGGAGGGACGGCACACCGACGCCGGCGTCGCGGCGGTCGTGATCGTGCTGTGGGCGTACCTCCTGGAGGAGGAGGACCTGGGCGGCTTCCGCGCGCTGCTCCAGGAGCGGCGGGGCGCACCCGTGCCCGACGACCTCTGGGAGCAGGCCCTGCGGCAGCTCCGCGGACGCGTCGCCGACCTGCTGCGCGCCCACGACGTCCGGGCCGGGCGGGACGCGCTCGCCGCCTGGCACACGGCCTGGGAGGCCGAGTGCCAGATCGGCGCGGTCTTCCTCGCCGACGTGCCCACGGACGCGGGGCCCCACGCCCTGGTCCCCGTCGAGGAGGCCGCCCGGCAACTCGCCCACCACGGACGCGGGGACGACCTCCTCGCGGCCTACGCCGCCCGCCACCCCGATCCCGGCACCTGGACCGGGGAGGCCCCCGAACACCGGGCGTCCGCGCCCTTCCTGCGCAGGGCCCTGGTGGACCGGGGCCGGAACCACGTGCGGGCCGGCGCGTGGGACGAGGCGCTCGCCGACCTCGGCGCGGCGGTACGGCTCGGGCACGCCCTCGGCGGCGACGAGCGGGCCGACGTCCTGCGCGCGGGGAAGAACGTCGGGCGCAGCCGCACCGGGCGCGACAACGCCCCCCTCGTACGGATCGACGGGCTCGAACAGGCCCTCGCCCTGCTGCCGGGGGACGAGGAGCTGGCCGCCGAACTCACCGCCGAGCTGGTGCGGCAGGGCGAGCGGACCGCCGCCACCGACCCCCGGGAGAGCCGGCGGCGGTACGCGCGCGCCCTGGCCGTGACACCGGGTCACCCCGCCGCCCTCGCGGGCCTCGACGAGCAGCTGCGGGCGGACCTGGAGAAGGCGCTGCGGGGGACGTACACGGGGGACGGCATCCCGGCCGACGAGGTGCGGGGGCTGCTCGGCCGCCATCCGGGCCACGCGCCGGCCCGGCGGTGGCTGGAGAACCACTACACCGAGCACGCCGTGGCCGCCGCGGTCGGCGGACGCCTCGACGAGGCCCGGGGCGCCGTCCTCGCGCTGCTCCGCCACGGGGACCCGGCCGGCGCGTACGACCCGGAGCTCGTCGACGACCGGCTCGCGGCCCTCCTGGTCGTCGCGGCCACGCGCACCGGCGCCGTCCCCCTCGCCGGCCAGGAGGACGCCGCCGCCCTGGAACGCCGGGTCGTCCTGGAGGTCGCGGCCGCCCGGCATCGCGGAGTCCTCCTCGTCCGCCGCGCCGAACTGGAGCGCCGGGTCGAGCTGTTGTGCGCGGCGGCGGCGATCCCCGGGCCGGACCGGGGCGACGTCGCCGGGATGGCCGACGGGGCGCTCCTCCACCTCGCCCTGCACCTCCAGGCCGACTCGGCCTGGACGGACGTCATCGGGCTGTTCCTCCGGGGCCGGATCCGCACGGGCGCCGACCCCGCCCTCGACCGGGCCGTGCAGATCGCCTACCTGCGCCGGGCCCGGGCCCGCGAGCAGGCCGGCGACACCGACGGGGCCCGGAACGACCGCGCCTGCGCGGAAGGCGTCCGCGCCGGGGTGCCCGCGCGGGCTCCCCTCTTCCGCCGGGAGCGCCCCTTCCCCCGCACCTCCGACTCCGGACAGGACACCCTCTGGTGAACACCGGCGGCGACACCCCGCAGACCTCCCCCGGCCCCGACCCGCTCCCCTGGTTCGGCCCCACGCTCCACGAGCTCCTGCCCGACGCCCCGCCCGGCACCCGGCCCGTGGACCTCCGCAGGCGGGCGGCCCCGGAGCTGTCCGCCGCGGCGGCCCGCAAGGATCCGGCACGGCACGCCCTGGTCCACCGGGCCAACCAGAACTCCCGCACACCCGTCGCCGCGCTCGTCGCCGAGATGCTCACCCCGCCGCTGCCGCACCACGACCCCGAGGAGCGCCCATGACCGGCCCCGATCCCGTCCCCGCCGGAGCCGACGGACCGCCGTCCGAACTGGACAAGCTGCGCCGCCGGGTCGCCGCGCTGTCCGAGAAGCGCGACGAGGCCGAGGCCCGGCTGCACGCCCTGCTGGGCGCGCTGCTGTCGCTGGACGACGTGCTCGCCGACACGCGCCTGCGGGCCGGGGTGCTGCACGAGGCGCGGTCCGCCCGCGAGACCGCCTCGGCGGCGCTCGCGCTGGGGGAGCAGATCGGCGCGGCCCACCTGATGCTGCGCGCCGAGTTCGAGCGGCACGACGTCAGCCCGATGGACGTCGTGGGCCGGGCCGTCGACCCCGCGGAGATGCGGGTCGTCGGGACGGAGCCGCACCCGGACCATCCGGGCGGGACCGTGCTGCGGGAGACGGTCACCGGCTTCCGGCGGGGTCCCGTCACCCTGCGGGCGGCGCAGGTGGTCGTGTCGGTGCCGGGGCCCGCGCCGGAGCCGGAGCCCGCGGCCGACCCCGCACCGGAATCCCGGCCCGCGGCCGACCCCGCACCGGAATCCGGGCCGGCGGCCGATCCCGTACGCGCCCAGCCGCGGCGCACCACCCGCGCGCAGCGGCGGCTGCTCCGCAAGCCGTCGGTGCGCCGGACGCGCCGCCCCCGCCGGCCCCGCCGCACCGACTGACCCTCCCGTCCCCGCCCCTCACGTCCCCGTCCCCTCCGTCCCCTCCGTACCGACCCGCCCGCGCCGCCGCCACCCCCCGCCTCCGCCGGACTCACGACGATCAGGAAGCGCCCCTTCATGCACCGGACCCTCGGCATCGATCTCGGCACCACCAACTCCGTCACGGCCTGGATGCGCGACGGTGTCCCCGTCGTCCTGCGCAACCGGGACGGCGGCCAGGCGACCCCGTCGGCCGTCGGGGTGGACCCGCTCGGCAGCCTGCTCGTCGGGCGGGAGGCCCTCAACTGGCGCTCCGCGCAGCCCGGTTCCGTGATCACGGAGGTCAAGCGGCTGATCGGGCGGCGCTGGCACGACGACCTCGTCCAGAAGGCGCTGGCGACGCGTCCCGCCGACGCCCCGCCGGTCCGGGAGAGCCCCGACGGTACGGTGCAGGTCCGGCTGGGCACGCACTGGCTCTCCCCCGTGCAGGTCTCCGCCGTCCTGCTGCGCCGGCTCCGGAAGGACGCCGAGGACGCGGCGGGGGTGCCGTTCCGGCGGGCGGTGATCACCGTGCCGGCGTACTTCGCGGAGCCGCAGATCGCCGCGGTGCGCGAGGCGGGACGGCTGGCCGGGTTCCACGTGGCGCGGGTCGTGCAGGAACCGACGGCCGCCGCGCACGCCTTCGGGGTCAGGACGGGCGAGGACGGGCTCAAGGAGTACGCCACCGTGCTCGTCTTCGACCTGGGCGGCGGCACCTTCGACGTGTCGCTCCTGACCATCGGCCCCGGCCACTTCTCGGTGGCCGGGCTCGGCGGCGACAACCTGCTCGGCGGCGCCGACTTCGACGCGGTGCTCGACGGCTACCTGCGGGACCGGTTCGGCGGCCGGGAACCCGACGGGGAGGGCGACGCCTTCCGGATCCGGAACGCCGCCGAGCGGGCGAAGATCGAGCTGTCCGGGCAGGACACCTCCGAGGTGGTCCTCTCCCCGCTCGGACGCCAGGGCGGTTCCTGGGCGGGGACGGTGCGGCGCGCCGAGTTCGAGCAGCTCGTCACCGGCCATCTGCGCAGGATGCGGGAGACGGTCGAGCAGGTGCTGACCGAGTACAGCGCGACGCCCGAGGACGTCCAGCGGGTCCTGCTGGTCGGCGGTTCCACCCTCGTCCCGGCCGTCCGGCGCGGCCTCCAGGACCTGTTCGGCGCGGACACGGTGTCGGACGCGGTGGACCCCATGACGGCGGTCGCCCACGGCGCCGCCGTGGAGGCCGGGCTCCTCGACACCCTCGACTGCCCGTCGGAGACCTGCACCGGCGAGCGGATCCCCGTCGACTCCGACGCCTGCCCGGACTGCGCCACCCCGCTGCTCGGCCCGGCCACCGTCGACTGCCCGGGCTGTCACGTGCCCGCCCCCGAGTCCACCGCCACCTGCCCCGTCTGCGCCGCGGACCTGTCCGGGCTGCGCGCCGCCGCCCCCGCCGTCGCGCTCGTCGCCTGCCCGGCCTGCGGCCGCGACGACAACCCGGCCACCGCGGCCGTGTGCGGCGACTGCGACACCCCGCTGGACACCGGCGGCCTGAAGTGCCCCGGCTGCGACATGATCAACGCCCCCGGCCTGAGCGCCTGCTCGAACTGCGGCAGCGACTTCGGCACCGCGCTCGCCGAACAGGTCACGGCCCAGCCCATCGGCATGGAGCTGCGGGACGGCACCCTGAAGGTGCTCTTCCCCGGGGGCACCCCGTACCCGACCGAATGGCAGCGGGTGGACGACCTGGAGATCCGCGGCGACAACGGCACCGCCGTGCGGTTCAACCTGTGGGAGGGCCGCCACCTGCGCTCCGCGCAGCGCAACGACTTCTGCGGCGGCTTCCTCCACGAGCAGCCCGGAGGGCTCCGGGGCGACCTGCCGCTCACCCTGTACGTCCGGCTGGACGCCGACCGGACCATCGCCCTGAAGTACCGCATCGGCTCCGGCGACGAGCACGGCGCCCGGCTCCGGCGCAGCGTGGTCTCCGCGTCCGTCGGCCGGAAGGCGGCCACCCTCCGGGCCGGCTACGCCTCGTTCCTGGACACCTGGAAGCAGGAACTCACGCACGCCGAGCGGGACGCGCTCACCGAGATCACCGACGACCTCGCGGCCCTGGGCCGCGGCGAGCCCGTGAGCCGGTCCCTCGACGGCTTCCTCGACACCGCCCGCGACACCCTGGACCTGTGCACCCGGGCCCGGAGTGCCCAGGTGGGGGCGTGGATCATCTCCCGGGGCGGCCAGGGCCTGCTGCCGCCGGAGCTCCTGGAGGAGCTGCGGAAGGCGGGCGAGGCCGTCAAGGACGCGCGGGAGACGATGGGCCTCGTCGCGATGCGGACGGCGACGGAACGGGTGGAGACCCTGTGGCCGGGCATCGACCCGACGGTCCGCACCGCGCTCTACGCGATCCGCTTCGCCGAGCAGGACTCCTATCCCGCCACCCTGCGCACCGAGGTGCTCGCCGCCCGGGACGCCCTGCGCAGCGCCATGGCCGGCGGCGACCGGGACGCGCAGGACACCCAGCTCGTCCGGCTGGGCCGGCTCGGCGAGCAGGGCCGCGGGCAGTTCGCCGAGGACCGCGACCTCGCGGCCCCGACCAGCGTCCTGCCGTCGCAGCGGTGAGCGACCCGGCCGGCGGGGACCCCGGGCG
>NZ_JBHYKM010000075.1:0-3327 GCF_042741435.1 Streptomyces sp. NPDC058955
GGGATGCCCGGGCCGGCCGCCGCCGTCACGCGTGGAGGGGGCGGGTCACGCCTCGACGCTGTCCTTGCTGTCCCTGCTGTCCTCGCCGTCGTTCCCGGCGGCCTCCAGGGCGGCCTTCTCGGACTGCTTCCTGGAGGCGATCAGGCTGGTGACGGTGGTGACGACCAGCACGCCGCAGATGACGGCGAGGGAGACCGGGATGGAGATCTCCGGCACGTGCAGGCCGGACTCGTGCATCGCGTGCAGGACCAGCTTCACGCCGATGAAGCCGAGGATCACCGACAGGCCGTAGCTGAGGTGGACCAGCTTCCTGAGCAGGCCGCCGAGGAGGAAGTACAGCTGGCGCAGGCCCATCAGCGCGAAGGCGTTGGCGGTGAAGACGATGTACGGGTCCTGGGTCAGGCCGAAGATCGCGGGGATCGAGTCCATCGCGAACAGCACGTCGGTCATGCCGATGGCGAGCATGACGACCAGGAGCGGCGTCATGACCTTCTTGCCGGACTGCACGATGAAGAGCTTGGTGCCGTGGTAGCGGTCCGCGACGCCGAACTTCTTCTCGATGGACTTCAGGAGGCGGTTCTCGTCCCAGTCCTCCTCGTCCTCGTCGGCCATGGCCTCCTTGACGAGCTTCCAGGCGGTGTAGATGAGGAAGGCGCCGAAGAGGTAGAAGACCCACGAGAAGCTCGCGATGATCGCGGCGCCGGCCGCGATGAAGATCGCCCGCAGGACGAGGGCGATGAGCACGCCGACCAGCAGCACCCGCTGCTGGAGGTGGCTCGGCACGGAGAACTTCGCCATGATCAGGATGAAGACGAAGAGGTTGTCGACGCTGAGCGACTTCTCCGTGATGAAGCCGGCGAAGAACTCGCCGCCCGCCTGGCCGCCGCCCCAGATCGTGACGCCGACGCCGAAGAGGACGGCGAGCGCGATCCAGGCGACCGTCCAGATTCCGGCTTCCTTGATCGACACGTCATGGGGCTTGCGCCCGATGAAGAAGTCGATCGCGATGAGGGCGCACAGACCGAGAATGGTCAGCACCCAGATGGTCATCGAAACGTCCACTGCGCCTCCGGCTTCGTACGGCTACTGATCAGCGTCGTCGCTGCCGGAGGTCTCTTCCACCCGCGGTCGCTCGCGCGACCGCCGGGCCGGCGCCCCGGGACCGGATGTCCTTGATCCGTCCGTATTGACGGGTACGCCGCACATGGGGAGTACTCCCCTCCGCTCGAAAAAGAGTACCCGAAGAACCAAGAGAAGGTAAAGAAGAGGGTAAAGAGGATCCAAAAGCGCAGGTCAGCCGAGGTGTCGCCGACGGCCCTCCGCGACCTGTCCGAGGACCTGCCAGAGCACCGCGCTGCCCGGCGGGACCGTCGGCGGCTCGTAGGTCCAGGCGTGGCCGACCCAGGGGTCGGCGAGGTGGTCGTCGGGCACCGGGGTGAGCCGGAGCAGCGAGCGCCAGAGCGGGTCGAGCACCGGTCCGTACGCGGCGGCGTCCGCCCGGTCCGCGACCATCAGCAGGTGCACGCCGACGGAGGGGCCCTCGTCGGCGAGGTAGCGGAGCCGGGTGACGGCCCGGTCGTCGAAGCCGTGCGGGAAGTCGTGGACGACGAGCAGCTGGCGGGATCCGTCGAAGCCGGGCGGCAGGTCCTCCGAGGCGTCGCCGCGTACCGCCATCTGCAGCAGGTCCACCCGCTCGGTGAGCTGGGCGAGGACGGCGGTGACCCCGGCCGCGCCCCGGGCCGGCGGGGCGGCCAGGACGCCGGTCTCGACCAGCGGCCCGAAGGCGGCGGCCCCGCTGCCGGCCGGATCGAGCACATGGACGGTGAGGCCGCCGGCGGGGTACGCGGCGAGCAGCCGGGCGGTGTGCGCGACGGCGCTGTCGAGGGCGAGCCGGCGCAGCTCGGCCTCGTCGAGCAGGCCGGCCGCCGAGGTCCGGCCGGGCCCGGAGTCGATCCAGATCCCGCGCTCCAGCGGGAGGCGGACCAGGAAGGGGATCCTGAGGCCGGTCCGCTCGGGGAGGTGGAGGTCGCCGAGGCGGACCGCCATCGGCGGCTCCTCCGGGGTCCGGTAGGCGTGCCAGACGGGGTTGTCCCAGCGGGCGTAGGCGATCGGCAGGGCGGGCTCGACGACCTCGGACTCGGCGGCGAGCTGCGCGAGGTCCCGGTCGAGGACCTCCTGGGCGCGGCCCATCAGCTCCTCGTGGGTGGCGCGGGCCTCGGCCCGGGCGGCGTCGCCGGCGCCCCCGACGCGGGCGCTCGGGTCGGCGAGCACCTGGTCGATGGCGCGGTCGAGGCGGTGGTCGGCGAAGTCGCGGGCGCTGCGGTAGGCGGCGACGGTCCGGGCCAGGTCCTCGAACATGCCCCACACCTGGTTGTAGAGCCGCTCGTCCATGGTCCAGCCGGTGGCGTCCCCGGCGACGGGCGCGGGGCGGGACTCGGCGGGCGGCGCGGGCGGCTGCGGCGGTACGGCTCCGGCGTCGGCGGCCGGGCCGGGCCCGGGGCCGGTGGCGGCGGGCCGGGGGGCGGGGCGGCGGCCGGGGTGGGTGTAGCTGATGGTGGTGGTGGCGTCGGCCGGGGCGGCGGCGGTCTCGGGGACCAGGGGCGGCGGCACCGGGGCCGCGGCGGGGGCGACCGCGTCCAGGACGGCGGCGGCGAGTTCGGCGGCGGCCGGGGCGCCCTGGTCGGCGAGGAGGTCGGCGAGCCCGCCCTCGTACCCCTGCCCGACGGCGCGGACCTTCCAGGCGCCCTGGCGGCGGTAGAGCTCCAGCGCGACGACGGCGGACTCCCGGTCGAGGCCGGTGATGGTGTACGTGACGACGGCGGCGCCCGTCGGGTCGGCGACGGACACGAAGGGGGCGGCGGCGGTGCCGAAGCGGGCCGGGCCGCCCGCGCCCCGGGGCAGGGCGAGGAGGACGGAGAGGCGGTGGACGGAGTCCGGGACGGCGGCGAGGTCCACGGCGATGCGGTGCTCGGCCGCGGCCTCCCCGGACACCTCGATCCCGGGCCGTACGGGGGCGCCGGGGTGGGCGATCCACTCGGCGCCGGCGACGTGGCCCCGCTCGTCGCCGAGGGTGGCCCCGGCGACGACCGGGTGTCCGGCGGACACCCGGAGTTCGAGTCGGGTGTCGGGCAGGGGGTGGTTCTGCCCCCGGACCAGCTCGGCCGTCATCTGGACTCTGTTCCCCTCGGCGCTGTTCGGGTCGGTCATGCGGGGCAGCTCCCGGCGGGCCGGTGCCCGGCGGGAGCTGCGGTGCCACGGCCGGGGGGGGGGGGGGGGGGGCCCCCCGGGGGGGCGACTGGGGCGGGGTGGGCAGCCACGAGAGCACGT
>NZ_JBHYKM010000075.1:3337-39531 GCF_042741435.1 Streptomyces sp. NPDC058955
CCCCGCCCCCGCCGGGCCGACAAGGTCACTGTTGCCCCCGGGGCGGGGTGCGGGGGGCTCTGGGGGGGCCGCGCCGGGGGGGCGGGGCCCCGGGGGGCGCGGCGGTGCCACGGCGGCGGGGCCGTGGGGCCCCGCCGGTCGGTCTACAGGTGCGGCAGGATCGCCGGCATCAGGTCCTGGAAGGTGCGGCCGTTGGCCGGGTTGCCCAGGGCCGTCATCTGCCAGCCGGCGCCGACCCGGTGCACCTTCGCCATGATCTGCGCGGTGTACTGGCCGCCGCCGTCCAGGGTGTAGCGGGCGAGCTCCTGGCCGTTGGTCTCGTCGACGATCCGGCAGAAGGCGTTCTGCACCTCCTGGAACGTCTGCCCGGTGAAGGAGTTCACCGTGAAGACGATCTGGTCGATGTGGACGGGCACCCGCTGGAGGTCGACGAGGATGGCCTCGTCGTCGCCGCCCTGGCCCACGCCGCCCACGAGGTTGTCCCCGGTGTGGCGGACGGAGCCGTCGTCGCTGACCAGGTGGCGGAAGAAGACCACGTCCACCGGCTGCTTCTCGGCGAAGAGCACCGCGGAGGCGTCCAGGTCGATCTCGCGGGTGCGCGACCCGAAGAGTCCCCGGCGCGGCGCGGCCTGCCAGCCGAGCCCCATCCGCACCTGGGTGAGGCTGCCCCCGCCCTGCTTCTCCAGGCTGATGGCCTGCCCCTTGGTCATGTTGACCGTCACGCGCTGCCCCTCTCGTTCGTTGTGGCAGCACCCTACGCAGGCCCACTGACAACGTGCCGGGCACGGCCCGGTTTTGTGTCGGTCTTGCAACACACCGGGCCGTCTCCGCCCCCGCCGGTCCCGGCCGGGACCGGCGTCTCACGCCAGGCCCGCCTCCTTCATCTGGCGCAGTTCCTTCTTGAGTTCGGCGACCTCGTCGCGCAGCCGGGCGGCCACCTCGAACTGCAGCTCTGCGGCGGCGGCGCGCATCCGCTCCGTCATCTCCTCGATGACCCCGGCCAGTTCGGCGGCGGGCCGGTCGCCGAGCTCCAGCGTCGAGCCGCCCTTGGCGCCGGCCTTGCCCGCCTTCGGGGCGTGCGCGGCGAGCGAGGGCACCGGGGACTTGGCGCCCTTGCCGTCCTTGGCCTGCCGGTAGCCGGTGCCGAGGAGCTGCTCGGTGTCGACCTCCTCGCGCGCGATGGTGGCGACGATGTCGTTGATCTTCTTGCGGAGCGGCTGGGGGTCGATCCCGTGCTCCTTGTTGTAGGCGACCTGCTTCTCGCGGCGCCGGTTGGTCTCGTCGATGGCCTGCGCCATGGCCGGGGTGATGGTGTCGGCGTACATGTGGACCTGGCCCGACACGTTGCGCGCCGCGCGGCCGATGGTCTGGATGAGGGAGGTGCCGGAGCGCAGGAAGCCCTGCTTGTCGGCGTCGAGGATGGCGACGAGGGAGACCTCGGGCAGGTCGAGGCCCTCGCGGAGCAGGTTGATGCCGACGAGGACGTCGTACTCGCCTGAGCGCAGCTCGCGCAGCAGCTCGATGCGGCGCAGGGTGTCCACGTCGCTGTGGAGGTAGCGGACCTGGATGCCGAGCTCCAGGAAGTAGTCGGTGAGGTCCTCGGCCATCTTCTTGGTGAGGGTGGTGACGAGGACGCGCTCGTCCCTCTCGGTGCGCAGCCGGATCTCGTGGACCAGGTCGTCGATCTGGCCCTCGGTGGGCTTGACGACGACCTCGGGGTCGACGAGGCCGGTGGGGCGGATGATCTGCTCGACGAAGCCGTCGGAGCGGGACAGCTCGTAGGTGCCGGGGGTGGCGGAGAGGTAGACGGTCTGGCCGATCCGCTCCTGGAACTCCTCCCACTTCAGCGGGCGGTTGTCGAGGGCGGAGGGGAGCCGGAAGCCGTGGTCGACGAGGGTCCGCTTGCGGGAGGCGTCGCCCTCGTACATGGCGCCGATCTGCGGCACGGTGACGTGCGACTCGTCGATGACCAGGAGGAAGTCCTCGGGGAAGTAGTCGAGGAGGGTGTTGGGCGGGGAGCCGGGCTCGCGGCCGTCGAAGTGCATCGAGTAGTTCTCGATGCCGGAGCAGGAGCCGATCTGGCGCATCATCTCGATGTCGTAGGTGGTGCGCATGCGGAGCCGCTGGGCCTCCAGCATCTTGCCCTGCTTCTCCAGCTCCGCGAGGCGGCCTCCGAGCTCGCGCTCGATGTCGTTGACGGCCCGCTCCATGCGCTCGGGGCCGGCGACGTAGTGGCTGGCGGGGAAGACGTAGAGCTGCTGGTCCTCGCTGATGATCTCGCCGGTCAGCGGGTGGAGGGTGGAGAGCGCCTCGATCTCGTCGCCGAACATCTCGATGCGGACGGCGAGCTCCTCGTACACCGGGAAGATCTCGATGGTGTCGCCGCGGACCCGGAAGGTGCCCCGGGTGAAGGCGAGGTCGTTGCGCGTGTACTGGATGTCGACGAAGCGGCGGAGCAGCTGGTCGCGGTCGATCTCCTCGCCGACCTTGAGCGGGACCATGCGGTCCACGTACTCCTGCGGGGTGCCGAGGCCGTAGATGCAGGAGACGGAGGCGACCACGACCACGTCCCTGCGGGTGAGCAGCGAGTTGGTGGCGGAGTGGCGCAGCCGCTCGACCTCCTCGTTGATCGAGGAGTCCTTCTCGATGTAGGTGTCCGACTGGGGGACGTACGCCTCGGGCTGGTAGTAGTCGTAGTACGAGACGAAGTACTCGACGGCGTTGTTCGGCAGGAGCTCGCGGAACTCGTTCGCCAGCTGGGCGGCCAGGGTCTTGTTCGGCGCCATCACCAGGGTGGGGCGCTGGAGCTTCTCGATCATCCAGGCCGTGGTGGCCGACTTGCCGGTGCCGGTGGCGCCGAGCAGGACGACGTCCTTCTCGCCGGCGCGGATGCGCCGGTCCAGCTCGGCGATGGCCGTCGGCTGGTCGCCGCTCGGCTGGAAGGGGGAGACGACCTCGAAGGGCGCCACCGAACGTTCGATCTTGGAAACGGGCCGCATGGGACCACCGTACGACCCGCCACCGACAGTCGGGGGGTGATCGCCGCGCGGCCGGGGCGCGGCGGCCCGGTGTCACCAGTCCTGGGAGCGGTGTCCGCCGCGCGGGGCGGAGCGGCGGGAGCCGCGGCCCGCGGGGCGTGCGGTCCAGTTCGCGGGCTCGCCGTAGCTGGGGACGTGCCGGGGGGCGGGGACCCCGGGGCGGTACGGGGAGCGGGCCGGGGCGCGCTGCCAGTCGGGGTCGCCCATGACGAGCAGCGGGTCGAACATGACGACGACGGCGGCCAGGATGAGGAAGACGGCGGGGCCGATCAGCATGGGCAGCAGCAGCGATCCGGCGGAGGAGCCCGCGGCGGCGGCCGGCACGGCGTGCAGGTGGACGCTGACGGCGGCCATGGCGGTGTAGTGCATGCCGCTGACGGCGACGCCCATGACGAGGCTGGCCCCGAGGCTGGCGAGGAAGCCGTGCACGGAGACCGCCGCCCAGAGGGCGGTGGTGGCGGCGACGACGGCGATGACCACGGAGAGCGCGACGGTGAGGGTGTCGTACTCGATCCGCCCCGGCAGCCGCATCCCGGCCATGCCGAGGTAGTGCATGGTGGCTACGCCGAGGCCGGTGATGGTGCCGCCGGTGACGAGGGTGAGCGCGGTGGCGCCCCGGTAGCCGACGATGAAGATGCCGATGCCGACCATCACGACGGCGACGCCGAGGCTGGCGAAGGTGATCGGCCGGTCGTAGTCGATCGGCGCCTGCTGGACCGAGAAGCCCATCATGGCGATGAAGTGCATGGTCCAGATGCCGGTGCCGATGGAGGTGGAGCCGAGCGCGAGCCAGCCGGCCTTGAAGGAGTCCTGGTGGCGCAGCGAGCGGGTCGTGCATCTCAGCCCCAGGGCTCCGCCGAGGCAGGCCATCAGAAAGGCCGCCACCGGCGTGACGATCCCGTAGCTGAATCCGTCGACCGTGCCCTGCATGAGCGCGTGCCCTCCCACCCCTGGCGCATGGACGTCCGAAAACAGTCGGTACCGCTGGGTAGTACTACCGGGGCGAGATTATGGCCCGTCCGGGGTCCGGTGAGCACCTGACCGGGGTTTTTCCGGTCGCGAGACCGGAGCGAGACCGGTCCGTGACCTGCGGAGGGGGTGCCGCCGCCGGTTCGCCGCCGATCCGGCGTTCTGGCCGGAGGGCGTCGGTGCCGGGCGGTGCCGGTCCGGGCGGCGGCCGGCGCGGGGCGGGGCTGTCGGTGCCGGGCCGTACGGTGAGGGCATGGACATCGAGGACGGAGCGCGGGGCGTCACCGCCGAGTGGGCGGTCGTGGACAGCGGCATCGGCCCGCTCTTCCTGGCGGCCACCGGGCGGGGGCTGGTCCGGGTCGAGTTCCACGCGCGCGAGGGGCGCCGGGAGCGGATGCCGGAGCGGCTGGCCGAGCAGCTGGGCGCCTCGGTCGTCGAGTGCGCCACGGGGCTGCTCGCGGAGCCGGTGCGGCAGCTGGACCGGTACTTCGCGGGCGTGCTGCGCGCGTTCGACCTGCCGCTGGACTGGTCGCTGGCGACCGGGTTCAACCGCCAGGTGCTGCGCGAGCTGGCCGACGGCGTCCCGTACGGCGCGGTGGTCGGGTACGGGGAGCTGGCGCGGCGGGTCGGGCAGCCGGGGGCGGCGCAGGCCGTGGGCGCGGCGATGGGCGCCAATCCGCTGCCGGTGGTGGTGCCGTGCCACCGCGTGGTGGAGAGCGACGGCGGCCTCGGGGGCTTCGGCGGCGGGCTGGAGACGAAGCGGAGACTCCTGGCGCTGGAGGGAGTGCTGCCGGAACCGCTCTTCTGAGCCCGGGCGTTCCCATCGGCCGGGGCGGCTGGCACACTCCGGTCGTGACCAAAACGCCCGACGCCCCTGACACCGCCGCCCACGGCGAGATATCCGTGCCGGTCGGAGCCGTCGCCCTGCCGGAGTTGCGCCGCCGGGTCCAGGCGGTGCTCGTCGCCACCCAGATCCTCGGCGGACTGGGGATCGCCACCGGTGTGGCGCTCGCCGCCGTCCTCGCCACCGAGGTGAGCGGTACGGACGCGCTGGCCGGGCTCGCCTCGACGGCCACCGTGGCCGGGCCCGCGCTGCTCGCGATGCCGCTGGCCGCGCTGATGGCGCGCCGGGGCCGGCGGGCCGGCCTGGTGCTGGCCTATCTGCTGGGCGCGCTGGGGGCCGGGATCGCGGTGCTCGGCGCGGTCGTGGGCAGTTTCGCGGTGCTGCTGGTGGGCCTGGTGGGCTTCGGGGCGGGGTCCTCGGCCAATCTCGCGGCCCGGTTCGCCGCCGCCGACCTGGCGGAGCCGGACCGGCGGGCGCGGGCCATCTCGACGGTGGTGTGGGCGACGACGATCGGCGCCGTCCTCGGCCCGAACATCGCGGCTCCGGCCGGGCGGAGCGTCTCCGGCCTCGGCATCCCGGTGGCGGCGGGCCCCTTCCTGTGGGCCGCGGTGGTGTTCGTGGTCTCGGCGCTGGTGGTGGCGGTGCTGCTGCGGCCCGATCCGCTGCTGACGGCGCGGGCGCTGGCGGCGGCGGACGAGGGCGCGGCGGCGGACCTGCCGGAGAACCGGTCGCTGCGGGCCGGGCTGCGCGCGGTGCGCGCGTCGCCGCAGGCGCGGATCGCGCTGGTGACGGTGGCGGCCTCGCAGACCGTGATGGTGTCGATCATGTCGATGACGCCGGTGGCGCTCACCCACCACGGCGCCGGGATCGAGCTGATCGGGCTCGTCATCAGCGTGCACATCGCGGGCATGTACGCGTTCTCGCCGGTGATGGGCTGGCTCTCGGACCGGCTCGGCCGGCTGGCGGTGATCGGCCTCGCGGTCGGGCTGCTGGGGCTGGCCGCGCTGCTCGCCGGGACGGCGGGGGCGAGCCACACCCGGGTCGCGGTCGGTCTGTTCGTCCTGGGGCTGGGCTGGTCGGCCGGTCTGGTGTCGGGCTCGGCGCTGCTGACGGACTCGGTGCCGCAGGCGGCGCGCGCGGCCGTCCAGGGCCTGTCGGACACGGTGATGAACACGGCGGCGGGCCTCGGCGGCCTGGCGGCCGGGGTGATCGTCTCCCAGGCGGGCTACGGGCCGCTCAACGCCCTCGCGGCCTGTCTGCTGCTGCCGATGGGCGCGCTGGCCCTGCGGGGCGTGCTCCGCAGGGCCTGAGCGGGGGCCGGGTCAGGGCAGGGTGATGTGGTACGCCTTGCGCAGCGTCTCGTGGACGGTCCAGGTGGTCCGGTCGCCCTCGCGCAGGACGCAGGCGTCGCCGGGCCCGATCTCCATCGTGGCACCGCCCTCGACGGCGACGGTGGCCCGGCCGCTGACGACGACGAAGAGCTCGTTCGCCTCGGTGTCGGTGACGACGCCGGGGGTGATCTGCCAGATGCCGCGCAGCTGCTTGCCGTCGGCGGACTCCCACAGCACCTTGCCGGTCACCTCGGGGGTGCCGGACACGATCTGGCCGGGGTCGAGCGGCTCGGTCTCGAGCTCGGCGTCGGGGATGTGGACGGCGAAGGAGGGGAGGTCGTGTGTCGTCATGGCCGGTGACTGTAGCCGGGCTCCCGGGTGGCACGTGACACCGGGACCGCGGAACGAATCCCTCCGATCGCGGCTCTGACCAGGCACGTTGCTCTCCCGGGCGGACGGCGACGGATTCCGCAGCGGGGTCCTGCCCGCCGCTCCGGCGGGGTCCGGGGCGGATCGGCCCGGTCGGCCGGACGCCCGGAAACCGAATCCGTACCCCACTCGCACCCCCGTGCGAAAGGGGGGTGGCGGGAGATCGCCAGAGGTGTTTGCGGGGCGCCCGGGCGGCCCAGAAATGGACCATGACCACGACCACACTGGTGTCCGAAGAGGTACGGGAGGCGCTCCGCGAGGGCCGCCCCGTCGTCGCCCTCGAATCGACGATCATCGCCCACGGCCTGCCCCGCCCGCGGAACCTGGCGGTGGCCGTGGAGCTGGAGGAGTCGGTACGGGAGCGCGGCGCCGTGCCCGCCACCATCGCCGTCGTCGACGGGGTGGCCCGGATCGGCCTCGACCGGGCCGGGCTGACCCGGATCGCCGAGGACCCGTCGGTGCGCAAGCTCGGCCACCGGGACCTGGCGCCCGCCCTCGCCACCGGCGCCACCGGGGCGACCACGGTCTCGGCGACGGCCCGGCTCGCCGACGCCGCGGGCATACGGGTCTTCGCCACCGGCGGGCTCGGCGGGGTGCACCGCGAGTGGCGCGAGACCCAGGACGAGTCCGCCGACCTGCGGCTGCTCGCCGAGGTCGGCGTCACCGTGGTGTGCGCGGGCGTGAAGTCGATCCTCGACGTGCCGGCGACGCTCCAGCGCCTGGAGACCCTGGGCGTCACGGTCGCCGGATACGGCACGGAGACCTTCCCCGGCTTCTACCTCTCCTCCTCCGGGGAGCCGGTCGACTGGACGCTGCGCAGCCCGGCGGAGGTCGCCGCCGTCATACGGGCCCGGGAGGCGCTGGGACGGCCCTGGTCGGCGCTGATCGTGGCCAATCCGGTGCCGGAGGCGGAGCAGCTGGACCCGGCGCTGCACGACCGGGTGCTCGCCCGGGGACTCGCCGAACTGAAGGAGAAGGGGATCACCGGGCAGGCGGTGACGCCGTTCCTCCTGGAGTACCTGACCACCCACACGGACGGCGCGTCCCTGGAGGCCAACCTGGCGGCGGTGCGGGGCAACGTCCGGCTCGCGGCCGAGATCGCGGGGGCGTACGCCGCGGGCGAGCGGTGACGGACGCCGGGGAGCCGGAGCGGGGCGGGGCGCTGCTGGTCGTCGGGGACGTCGTCACGGACGTGGTGGCCCGGCACCGGACCCCGCTCGCGCCGGCGACGGACACGGCGGCCGCGATCCGCACCCTGCCGGGCGGCGCGGGGGCCAACGCGGCCTGCTGGGCGTATCGTTCGGGCCTTCGGGAGGTACGGCTCCTCGGCCGGGTCGGCACGGAGTCGGCCGACTGGCACGAGCGGGCGCTGGTCGCGGCGGGCGTCCGCCCCCTCCTGGTGCCCGACCCGGACGCCCCGACGGGCACGGTGATCGCCCTGGTCGACGGGACCGCCGAGCGGACCTTCCTGACGGACGGCGGCGCCGTGCTCCGCCTCTGCCCCGCCGACTGGTCGGCCGGACTGCTGGACGGGGTGGCGGCGCTCCATCTCTCCGGCTACCTCTTCTTCGCCCCGTCGAGCCGGGCGGCGGCGCTCCTCGCCCTGCGGGACGCCCGGGCCGCCGGGACCCCGGTGAGCGTCGACCCTGCGTCGGCCGGCTTCCTGGCCGGGCTCGGGCCGGAGCGGTTCCTCGCGGCCGTGGCGGGCGCCTCCCTCCTGCTGCCCAACGCCGACGAGGCCCGGCTGCTCACCGGCGCGCCCGACGCGGAGGCGGCGGCACGGGAGCTGAGCCGCCGGGTGCCGCTGGTCGTGGTGACGCTGGGCGCGGCCGGCGCGCTGGTCGCCGAGGCCGGGGCGATCACGGCGCGGGTGCCGGCCCCGCCCGTGCCGCCGGAGCGACGGGTGGACTCGACGGGCGCGGGCGACGCGTTCACCGGCGCGTTCCTCGCCGCCCGGCTCGCCGGCGCGGACCCGGCGGAGGCGGCCCGGGCGGGGTGCGCGGCGGGCGCCGAGGCGGTGACGCTGGTCGGCGGCCGGCCCCCGTCAGTCTGAGCCGAGCGCCCCGAGCCCGGTCCAGGCCGGGTGCCGCGGATCGTCGGCCCGGACGACGACGTCGGCGGTCCCGGCCGGGTCGGTCTCCGCCTCGTACCGGGCGAAGGCGGGCAGCGTCCAGGACTCCTCGGACCGCCGGGCGAGGGCGCCTGGCGATAGACGCAGATGGACGCTCAGATCGAAGGGGAACCAGTGCCCGAGGAGGAACGGACCGTGGAGCAGCAGGACACCGCCGGGCGGCAGCGTCACATAGGGCGTGCGCGTCGCCCGGTCCTTCACCGGGTCCCACAGGTCGGGCAGGATCCGCCCGTCCCCGCCGGGCTCCAGCGGGGTGAACACCTCCCGCCACAGGGCGCCGGTGTCGGTCCAGCCGTCGTAGTACGCGTCGGGATCCTGCCTGCCGTGCTCGAACCGCAGCGACGCCGGCCGCAGGAACCCCCCGGTCCCCACGACACACACCGGGCGCCCGCGGTCCCGGAGCTGCTCCGCGAGCAGCGCGGCCAGCTCCGCGCCGCCCGCGGCGGGCGCTCCGTCGACGGCGACCTTCAGCCGGTCGCCGCCGTCGCCGGGCGCGAGCCGGTCCACGTGCCTCGCCAGCCGCCCGGCCATCCGGCCCCAGGTGATCGCCTCGTATCGCATCCCGCCCATTCTGCCCTGCGCCCGCCCCTCACGGCCGGTCCGGCCCGTCCTCCCCCGGCCCCCGCACCGCCACCCCGAGCCGCCCGGCGACCCGCGCCGCGACCGCGAACGGCCCGTCCCACGCGTCCTCCTGCCACCGGGCGAGAGCCGCCCGCTCCCCCGCCCCGCCCACGGCGTCCAGCAGCAGGATCCAGCCCCAGCTGTCCCCGTCCCACTCCAGCTCCAGTGCGGCGACCCGCCACCCGAGCGCCCCCGCCCGCGCGGTGAGCGTGTCCGCGTCCCGGGCCGGCGGCGGCACCAGCCGGTCGGCCAGGATCTCCTCCCGTACGTGGACGAGGTCGAGGCAGGCGTACAGCCCCGGTCGCGGGCGCAGCCCGGCGTCCAGGACCTCCCGGGCCGCCATCAGCCGGGCCCGCCGCACCACATGGGCGTCGACCCGCTCCCGTACCGCCCACGGCAGGGCGGCCCAGAGCACGTGCGGCGGAGGCGAAGGGGCGTCGTCGGACATGGGCTTGACCTTGTCACTGGCGTCACGGTTCCACCATCGGATTCATGGACACCAACGACACCACCTCCAGCACCCGCGTCGTCCTCGTCACCGGCGCCGGGACCGGCATCGGCCGGGCCACCGCACGGGCCTTCGCCCGGCAGGGCGCCACCGTCGTCGCCGTGGGCCGCAGGCCCGGGCCGCTGCGGGAGACCGCCGCCGAGGCGCCCGGCGCGATCCACCCGTACCCCGCCGACATCACCGCCGAGGGCGCCCCCGAGGAGCTGGTCCGGACCGTCCTCGCCGACCACGGCCGCCTCGACGTCCTCGTCAACAACGCGGGCGTGGCGGGCGGCGGCCTCCTCGGCACCCTCGACCGGGCCGTGATCGGCCCCCTCCTGGAGACGAACCTGATCGCGCCCGTGCTGCTCACCCAGGCCGCGGTGCCCGCGCTGCGCGCCTCCCGGGGCGTGGTCGTCAACGTGACGACCACGATCGGTCAGCGCGGCTGGCCGGCCAGTTCCGTCTACCCGGCGACCAAGAGCGCCCTGGAGACGCTCACCCGCTGCTGGGCGGTGGAACTCGCGCCCGCCGGGATCCGGGTGGTGGCGGTCGCCCCCGGCGCGATCGAGACACCGATCGCCGACCACATGGGGCTGACGCCGGAGCAGCGGCGGCAGACCCGGGCCTGGCAGGTGGCCCACACCCCGCTCGGACGGATCGGCCGGCCCGAGGAGGTCGCCTGGGCGGTCACCGCGCTCGCCGCGCCCGAGGCCGCCTACCTCACCGGGACCGTGCTCCCCGTCGACGGGGGCGCGCTGGTCGCGTGATACGACTGCGGGGGTGCGCATCGGTGAACTGGCCCGCAGGACGGGCGTGTCGGCGCGGGCCCTGCGCCACTACGAGCAGGCGGGGCTCATCGCCTCGGCCCGCGCGGCCAACGGCTACCGCGTCTACGAGGAGGCCGCGGTCGTCCGCGTCGCCAACATCCGGTACCTCCTCGACGCCGGGCTCACCCTCGACGACGTGTCGGCCTTCCGCTCCTGCCTCGACGGGGACCTGCCGTCGGTACGCCCCTCCGCCCGCGGCCTGGAGATCGCCCGCGAACGCCTCGCGGTGCTCGACGCGCGGATCGCGGCCCAGACGGCGGCCCGCGACCGGCTGGCGACGGCGCTCGCCGACCGGTCCGGCAGTGACGCAACCACCCCCGGAATGTCATGATCTGACGGTCCGAAGGATCTTCGGACGGTCGGAACGGCTACGGGAGGGACCACCGGTCATGGAAGCGGCGCTGATAGCGGTGGCGGGCACGCTCCTCGGCGTGATCGCCACCCACTGGTTCCAGGGACGGATGACCCTGCGCACGGCGGCCCTCGCCCGCAACGAGCAGCTCCGCCAGGAGCGGATCGCCACCTACAGCACCTTCGCCGGCGCCGTCGTCGAGTACCGGCACAGCCAGAACGACCGCTGGTTCCGGGCCGTCGAGGAGCCCGGCTCGGACGAGGCCGAGGAGTCCCGGCACGCCTCCTACCGGCAGCGGACCGCCGCCCGCCAGGCCCTCTTCCGCGTCCAGCTGATCTGCGACGACGCCGACGTCCGGCGGCTCGCCGAGGCCGCCTTCCAGCAGACCCACTGCATGCACGAGGCGGTGGGCACGGCGGACCGGGCCCGCCGGTCCGACGAGGCCAAGGAGGCCCTCTCCCGGTTCATCGCCGCCGCCGCGCCCGGACTGCGCTGAGGACGGCGGCCGTGGACCTCGTCGCCCCCGTCGTCGTCGAGCCGCTGCGCCGCCGCCGCTGCTCGGAGTGCCGGCGGGGCCCGCTGGAACGGATGATCGTCGAGTACGGCCGACCGGTCTGCCTGGACTGCGCCGACCTCGGCCACCTGGTCTTCCTGCGCCGGGGCGACACCGCGCTCACCCGGCGCGCCCGGGAGCGCAGCACCCTGTGGGCGGTGGTGGTACGCCACAACCGGCGCCGCACCCGGTACGAGCGGCAGGGGCTGCTCGTCGAGGAGGCGGCCCTCGCGCTGGCGGAGGCGGCCTGTCTCGCCGACGCGGAGGCCCGGGCCCGGCGCCGGGCCCGGGACGCGGAGCGGCGGGCGGTCCGGGACGCCGGGATCACCGAGGCCCTGCGGGTCGAGATCCTGCGGCTCTTCCCCACGATGCCGCTCGATCGGGCGGCCGAGATCGCCGACCACGCCTCGGCGAAGGGCAGCGGCCGGGTCGGCCGGACGGCCGCCGGCCGGGCCCTGGACCGGGGCGCCGTGACGGCCGCGGTCCGCGCCTCGGTGCGGCACCTGGACACGCCGTACGACACGCTGCTGATGAGCGGGGTCCCCCGCCACCGGGCCCGCACCACGGTCGCCCCCGCCATCGAGACGGTGCTCCGGGCCTGGCGCGCACCGGGCTCACGGGGGCGCGGAGACGCGGACGCGCCCGGCGTGGTGGACACGACGGGCGCGGAGGGGACGCCGGGCCGGGCGGACCGCGGACGGCTCGGGCGTCAGCGGGGCCGGCCCCGGCGTGAGAGGTCCGGGTCAGACCTGGTCGGCCGCGCGGCGGGCACGGCGGTACATCAGCGCGCCACCGAGGAGGAGCGCGGCGCTGCCCGCGGCGGCGAAGCCGACGCTCTCGCTGCCGGTCGCGGCGAGCGACGCGGTGCTGGTCTCGCCCTGCGGGGCGGGGGCGGGCGCCGGGGCGGGGACCGCCGGCTTCTCCTGCTCCGCGACCGGCTTCGGCGGCACGTTGCGCACCGGGGTCTGCGGGCGCGGGGTCGGGATCTCGACCTGCGGCTCCTCGGGGGTGCTCGGGGCGTTGACCCCGGTGTTCCCGACGGCCGGGTTGCCGACGCCCACCACGTTGACCGAGTTGCCGACGACGTTGACCGGCAGGTCGATCGGGAGCTGGAGGCCGTTCCCGGACAGCACGCCCGGGGAGCCCTCGGTGTGGCTCTCGGCGGTGGCACCGCCGCTGTTGACCGCGCCGCCGTCGGTGGAGCCGCCGCGGGTGTCGGTCCCCGCCTGCTCGCCGCCGCGCGGGGTCATGGCCTCGTCCTTGTGGGCGCGGCCGGGACCGGAGTCCCGGGACTCCCCCGCCGGGGCCGAGGTGTTGGCACACGAGTTGCCCGCCGCCGGGTTGAGGAGCCCGACCACGTTGACCGTGTTCCCGCAGAGGTTGACCGGTACGTGGACCGGCAGCTGGATCGTGTTGCCGGAGCCGACGCCGGGCGAGCCGACCGCGGCCCCCTCGGCACCCGAGTCCGCGTGGGCGGCGCCCGCCGACAGCGCGAGCGCACCACCCGTGACCAACAGTGTGGCCAGACCACTTCGGCGCATCTGCCTCATGGCTTCCTGCCTTCCGGAGTTGCACGGGCAAGTGCCCGTACCGGAATAAACGCCGCGAACGCGATTGCCGGATCCGGCCGTCGGCGGGTTTCACCCGTTCGAGGGAGGCTCCGTTCGAGTGGTGGCTCCGGCGTCCGCTAGCGGCCCAGGAGTTCGGTCAGGGCTCCGACCGGGTCGGCGTCGGGAATGCCGCGCGGCCACCAGTCCTCGCGGCCCCGGTCCGATTCGTACGGGTACCACAGCCCGTCCCTGCCGAGCCGGAGTTGGAGCGAGGCGGTGGAGAGCCGGTTGCGCCAGGGGCGGAACGCCGGGAAGTCGGCGGCGAGGAGGGCGGGTCTCGCCCGGTCGAACGGCCCGGCGGGCGGGTCCCAGGGCTCCTCCAGGACCGCGAGCCCCGCCGCGCCGCCCTGGCGCCAGGCGGCGACGGCGCGGGCGAGGTCGGTCGGGGTCCGGTCGAGCGCGTCGGCCAGGTCCCGGTAGAGCGCGCGGGTCGAGGCGGTGAGTCCGGAGCCGGGGTGGGCGGCGGCCAGCCGGACCGCGTCCTGCCACGGGGTGAGGTCGGCGACCGGGTCGTGCCCGGTGGCGAGGAAGGCGTGGGCGCGGGCGGCGGCCTCGCCGGCCAGCAGGTCGAGCGCGAGGGGGTCCGGGGCGTGCGGGTCCGGCGGGAAGACGGCGGGGCGGCCGGGCCGATCCGGCAACGGCAGCGGCGGGGGCAGCGGCAGCGCGGGCCGGGTGGCGGCGAGCACGTCCCGGGCGGGCACGGCGGGCAGGACGGGCGCGGCGGGAGCGGATTCGGCGGCGGACCGGACCGCGTTGCGCCGGGACAGCTCGGCGAGGAGTTCTCCCTCGCCGCGGCCGCGCATCAGGAAGAGGACGAACGGGTCCTCGTCGAGGAGCCGGGCGGCCTGGTAGCAGAGGGCGGCGGCGTGCTTGCACGGGAAGCCGTCGTCGGGGCAGGAGCAGTCGGGGAGCAGGTCGCCGGGGGCGGGCAGCAGCCCCTCGACGGCCTCCAGGGCGTGCGGGACCTCCTTGTCGAGGAGGGCGGCCATGTGCTCGGGCCGGGCGGCGGCCTCGTCGAGGAAGAGCTCCCAGCCGTCGTCGCCGAGGGTCCGCATCCGGATCTCGGTGCGGTACGGGCGGATCCGGCTGCCGTGCACATAGGCGACGACCCGACCCGGGGTGACGGTGATGGCGTCGACGTGGCCGCGTTCCGCGTAGGCCCGGCCGCGGCCGAGGCGGGCCTGGTCGAGCGCGGTGCGCTCCAGGGCGGCCACCCAGGCGTTGCCCCACCAGGTGGCGGCGAACCGCCCGTCGGAGGCTTCGCGGGGCGGGACGGCCGGGAAGGTGCGGCGGCGGTCGTCGTGGCGGGGGCCCGCCGCGCGGGCGGGGCGGGCGGCCCGGGACGCGGGGCGGTTCACGCGGACCTCCTCAGGGAGACCAGGTCGGCCAGTTCGCGGTCGGTGAGTTCGGTGAAGGCGGCCTCGCCGGAGCCGAGGACGGCCTCGGCCAGGGCCCTCTTGGCGCGGAGCAGTTCGGCGATGCGGTCCTCGACGGTGCCCTCGGTGACGAGCCGGTGGACCTGCACGGGCTGGGTCTGGCCGATCCGGTAGGCACGGTCGGTGGCCTGGTCCTCGACCGCCGGGTTCCACCAGCGGTCGTAGTGGACGACATGGCCGGCGCGGGTGAGGTTGAGCCCGGTGCCGGCGGCCTTGAGGGAGAGCAGGAAGACGGGCACCTCGCCGGCCTGGAAGCGGTCGACCATCCGCTCCCGCTCGGCCACCGGCGTCCCCCCGTGCAGGAGTTGGCTGGTGACGCCGCGGGCGGTGAGGTGGTCGGCGAGGAGCCGCGCCATCGTCACGTACTGGGTGAAGACGAGCACGGAGCCGTCCTCGGCGAGGATGGTGTCGAGGAGTTCGTCGAGGAGGGCGAGCTTGCCGGAGCGGCCGGCGAGGCGGGCGGTGCCGCCGCCGCGCGGGGCGTCCTCCTTGAGGTACTGGGCGGGGTGGTTGCAGATCTGCTTGAGCGAGGTCAGCAGCTTCATCACCAGGCCGCGCCGGGCCATCCCCTCGGCGGCCTCGATCTGGCCGAGGGTCTCGCGGACCACCGCCTCGTACAGCGACGCCTGTTCGCGGGTGAGCGGCACCGGGTGGTCGGACTCGGTCTTGGGCGGCAGTTCGGGGACGATGCCGGGATCGGACTTGCGGCGGCGCAGCAGGAAGGGGCGGACGAGCCGGGCGAGCCGCTCCACCGCCTCCTCGTTCTCCAGCTCCTCGTGGTTCTCCGCGGCGCGGGCGTGGCGGGAGCGGAACGCCTTGAGCGGGCCGAGCAGTCCGGGCGTGGTCCAGTCGAGGATGGCCCACAGCTCGGAGAGGTTGTTCTCCACCGGGGTGCCGGTGAGGGCGACGCGGGCGGGCGCGGGGATGGTGCGGAGCGCCTTGGCGGTCGCGGAGAACGGGTTCTTCACGTGCTGGGCCTCGTCGGCGACGACCATCCCCCAGGACCGCTCGGCGAGCTGTGCGGCGCGGGTGCGCAGGGTGCCGTAGGTGGTGAGGACGATCCCGCCGTCGAGGTCGCCGAGGTCGCGCGCGGTGCCGTGGAAGCGGCGGACGGGCACGCCGGGCGCGAACTTCGCCGCCTCCCGCTGCCAGTTGCCGAGGAGCGAGGCGGGGCAGACGACGAGGGTGGGCTCGCGGCGGGCCCGGCGGAGGTGGAGGGCGAGGACGGTCACGGTCTTCCCGAGGCCCATGTCGTCGGCGAGGCAGCCGCCGAGGCCGAGCGAGGTCATCAGGTCGAGCCAGGCCAGGCCGCGGAGCTGGTAGTCCCGCAGGGTGGCGGTGAGTCCGGGCGGGGGCGCGGCGGCCTCGGGGCCGGCGAGCAGCCGGTCGCGGAGGACCGCGAGCGCGCCGACCGGCACGGCGGGGACGGTCTCGCCGTCCACCTCGGCGCTGCCGGTGAGGGCGGCGGCGAGGGCGTCGACCGGTTCCAGCAGGCCCAGTTCGCGCTTGCGGGCCTTGCGGACGAGGTCGGGGTCGACGACGACCCAGCGGTCACGGAGCCGGACGACGGGACGGTGGGCCTCGGCGAGGACGTCCATCTCGCGCTGGGTGAGCGGATCGCCGTCGAGGGCGAGCTGCCAGTCGAAGCGGAGCAGTTCGGTGCTGTCGAAGAAGCTGGTGCCGTCGGTGGCGGAGCCCGGCGCGGACTGCGGGGGGCGGACGACGGCGGAGGCGCTGAGCGAGCGGGCCAGGTCGCGCGGCCAGTGCAGGGCGACCCCGGCGTCGGCGAGCCGGGCCGCGGCGGGGCCCAGCAGCTCGTACAGCTCGGCCTCGGACAGGGCGAGGACGTCGGGCGCGTCCCGCTCCAGGAGGCGGCCGAGCGGGGGCCAGATCCGGGCGGCGCGGCGCAGGGCGAGGAGGGCGTCGATGCGGGCGCGGGGACCGAAGTGCTCGCCCTCCCCCGCCCACAGGGCGGCGGCGTCGATGACGAGCGTCGGGTCGGCGAGGCTGTGCACCTGGAGGATCGCGGCCGCCGCCTGCCGCTCGGCCCCTCCCTCGGCCTCGTCGGCGGTGTCGAAGAGCTCGGCGGCGGAGAGGTCGAGGCGGAGCGAGATCCGCACCCCGGCGTCCATGCCGGCGGCGGCCTCGGCGGCCCAGGCCCGGGCCCCGGGCAGATGCTGCGGCTCGGCGGCGGCGAACGGCGCGCCGACCGCGTGCACGGCGGCGGGGGTGCGCGGCAGGGTGTCGGCGACCGCGTCCAGGAAGGCCCGCACCAGTGCCTCCGGGTCGGGCAGCCCGAGCGGGCCCGACCCGGCGACGGGCACCGCGTGCCCCTCGTACGGCATGGCGGCGGCGACGGCCCGCAGATGGGCGATGTCCTCGGCGTCGAGCGGCCCGGCCCGCCAGGCGTCCAGGTCGTCGGCGGTGAGTCCGGGCAGCAGCCGGCCCCGGGCGACCAGGTGCAGGGCGTGCAGGGCGGCCGCGCCCCAGCAGGCGGTGGCGGGGTGGGCGGCGGGGCTGTGCCGGGCGGCGACGAGCAGGGGCAGGGCGGTCGCCACGGGCAGGGTGACGGCGGGCACCTCCCGGCCGCGGGCGCCCGCGCCGTGCCGTCGGGCGACGGTGATCCGGGTGGACTCCGCGCCCGCGAGGCCGACGGGCTCGGGCAGCGCGGCGCCGTCCGGGGACCAGAGGGCGATCCGGCCGTCCCGGGGCAGCGCGGCCGGCAGGAAGACGGCGGCACGGGCCGTCCAGCGCTCCGTCATGTGCCGCCCTCCCTTCCCCCGGGGTCCATCGGCCGGCGCGGAGCTTCCGCGTCGGTACCCCCGACCTTACGGGCGGGGTCTGACAACGGTCGCCGACGCGTGTCCCCCGACCGGCCCAACCCCGGATGACAGCGGCCTCCCGGGGCGGGAGGGTGGCGTCGACCAGGGCTTTCCGCCGCAGGGGCTGCCGCCGACCGCCTCGCTCGCCCGACCGAAGGGGATCCGCCATGTCCGTTCGCCGGCGTCTCACGACCGCCACCGGGGCCGTGCTGCTCACGCTCACGGTCGCGGGCTGCTCGGGCCTCGGCCGCACCGCCGTCGGTCCCGTCACCTACGAGACCCGCGGGGAGAAGGTGGTGCGGGTGATGAGCCCGCCGGTGCAGGGCTGCCACCGACTGCCGCTGGGCGCGACGCGGGTCGAGAACGGCACGCTGGTGGACCTGGTCCTGTACCGGACCCCGCACTGCCGGGGCGAGGAGCCGATCTACCTGCCGACCAACAGCTCCGACTCGATCGTGCCGGGCACCCTGCCCTGGCGCAGCTACACGATCGTGCACTGAGCCCGGCGCCGTCGCCGTTCCCCTCACCGTTCCCTCCGCCGTTCCCTTCGCCTCCGGGCGGGTAGATGCTGGAAGTGCCCACAGGGATCCGACGGAAGAGGGCGCCGTCATGCGTACCGGTAGCGAGCCGGCCACCGCGCGCAGCGCGCTGCGGCTGCGGTTCTGGCTGAGTGCCTGGGGAATGGTGTGGGCGGTCTTCGGCACGGTGGTCTTCGTGCTGGTCGGCCACCCGGGCTGGGCGGCGGCCTGCGGAGTGCTGTTCCTGGTGGTCGCCGTCGACATGACGATGGTCCTGCGCCATCTGCGGCAGGGCCCGCACTGGCAGCCGGGCCGGGACATCCCCCCGTACGAGCCGGACCACGGCGGCCGGAACCGCTGAGGCCCGGCCGGGCGGTCAGTCCTCGGCGCCGAACCCGGCGGCCCGTACGTACTCGGGCCTGGGGTCGAGCGCGGCGGCCAGCCGGAAGTGCCGGGTGGCCTGGGCGTCCTGTCCCGAGCGCTGGAGGGTGCGGGCGAGGGCGAAGTGGGCGAAGGCGTTGTCCGGCTCGCGCTCCAGCACCAGCTCGAACTCCAGCTGCGCGGGACGCAGCTGGGCGGCGGCGAAGAAGGCCCGGGCCCGCAGGAGGCGGGCGGCGGTGTTCTCCGGGTGCTCGGCGATGACCGAGTCCAGCAGTTTCACGGCACCCCGCGGGTCCCGTGCGGCCAGCAGCTGCTCTGCGGCACGGAAGTCGATGACGTGCGTCTCCGGATTTCTCTCGGCCATGAACTGCATCCTTCCCATGTTCCGGGCCGGGAACACCGGCCGCGGTGCACCCGGCGGCTAGACGGTCTCCGCCGCCCGGCGCGCCAGCTCGTCCCACACCTTCCGCACCTGCGGTTCCAGCGCGTCGAGCGGGCCGTCGTTGTCGATCACCAGGTCCGCGATCTCCAGCCGGTCCGCGCGGGCGGCCTGGGCGGCCATGCGGGCCCCGGCCTCGTCGGCGGCCATGCCCCGGAGCCGTACCAGCCGGTCGAGCTGGGTCTCGGGCGAGGCGTCCACGACGACGACGAGGTCGTAGAGCGGAGCGAGGCCGTTCTCGGTGAGGAGCGGTACGTCGTGGATCACCACGTCCCCGGGGCCCGCCGCGCCCTCCAGCTCGGCCGACCGGGCCCCGACCAGCGGGTGCACGATCGCGTTGAGCGTGGCCAGCCGCTCCGGGTCGGAGAAGACGATGGAGCCGAGCTTGGGCCGGTCCAGGGTGCCCTCGGCGGTGAGGACGTCCTCCCCGAAGGCGGCCACGACGGCCGCGAGCCCCGGCGTGCCCGGTTCGACGACCTCGCGGGCGATCCGGTCCGCGTCGATCAGCACGGCCCCGTACGAGACGAGAAGCCGCGACACCTCACTCTTGCCGGCGCCGATTCCGCCGGTCAGGCCCACCTTCAGCATGGGCGGCAGCTTAGGCCCTGGCCGCGCGGTGCTAGGCGTCGCCCTCTCGTTCGGCGAGGAAGCGCTCGAACTCGCGGCCCAGCTCGTCGGCGGAGGGCAGGTCGACCGGTTCGGCGACCAGGCTGCCGCGGGTCTCCGCGCCGGCCACGGCGTCGTACTGGTGCTCGAGGCCCTGGACCAGGGCGACCAGCTCCTCGTCGCCCGCGCCGATCTGGCGGTCGATCTCGGTCTGGGTGCGGCGGGCCTCGGTGCGCAGCGCGTGGGCGACGCCGGGGAGGACGAGCCCGGTGGCGGCGGTGACGGCCTCCAGGGCGGTGAGCGCCGCGTCCGGGTACGGCGAGCGGGCCACGTAGTGCGGGACGTGGGCTGCGACGCCGAGCGTGTCGAAGCCGGCCTCGGTCAGCCGGTACTCGATGAGGGACTCGGCGCTGCCGGGCACCTGGGCCTCGTCGAAGGGGCTGCGGTGGCCGGGCATGAGGTCGGTGCGGTTGCCGTGCGGGGTGAGGCCGACGGGCCGGGTGTGCGGGACGCCCATGGGGATGCCGTGGAAGTTGACCGCGAGCCGGACGCCGAGCCGTTCGACGATCTGGGCGACGGCGGCGGCGAAGCGCTCCCACTCGACGTCCGGCTCGGGGCCGGAGAGGACGAGGAAGGGGGCGCCGGTGGCGTCCTGGACGAGGCGGACCTCGATGGCGGGCGTCTCGTACGCGCTCCACCGGTCGCGCCGGAAGGTCAGCAGGGGGCGGCGGGCGCGGTAGTCGACCAGCCGGTCGTGGTCGAAGCGGGCGACGACCTGGTTCGGCAGGGCGTCGAGGACCCCGTCGACGATCTGCTCGCCGGTCTCTCCCGCGTCGATGTAGCCGTCGAAGTGGTACAGCATGACCAGTCCGGTCGACTCCTGTGCCAGGGCCAGATCGACCACGGCCAGGCCCTTGGCGTCCCACTCGTACAAATCCTGGGGATCAAGCACGGTTACCGCTCCTCCTCGCGTCTTCGGGGAGAACGCTCCCGAGGGCAAGGTCATTCCCGGCGGCGGCCGGGGCGGGGGCCGGAAACGCGAACCGGGGCCCGCTCCCCCGGAAGGGAGCGGGCCCCGGTGTGCTGCTAGCGACTAGCGCCGCTCAGCGGTGAGCCTGTTCAGCTCTGGCCGCCGGCGAGCTTCTCGCGGAGGGCGGCGAGGGCCTCGTCCGACGCCAGGGCGCCGGCGGAGTCGTCCGACTCGGAGGAGTAGGAGCCACCCGAGATGCCCGCACCGGCGTTGCCGGCGGCCGGGGCGGCAGCGCCCTCGGCAGCGGCGGCCTCGTCGGCCTCGCGGGACTTGATGACCTGCGCCTGGTGCTGCTCGAAGCGAGCCTGCGCCTCGGCGTACTGGGCCTCCCACGCCTCGCGCTGGGTCTCGTAGCCCTCGAGCCAGTCGTTGGTCTCGGGGTCGAAGCCCTCGGGGTAGATGTAGTTGCCCTGGTCGTCGTAGGACGCGGCCATGCCGTACAGGGTCGGGTCGAACTCGACCGACGCCGGGTCGGCACCGAAGGACTCGTTGGCCTGCTTCAGGGACAGCGAGATCCGGCGACGCTCGAGGTCGATGTCGATGACCTTGACGAAGATCTCGTCGTTGACCTGGACGACCTGCTCCGGGATCTCCACGTGGCGCTCGGCCAGCTCGGAGATGTGGACCAGACCCTCGATGCCCTCGTCCACACGGACGAACGCACCGAACGGAACCAGCTTGGTGACCTTGCCGGGGACGACCTGGCCGATCTGGTGCGTGCGGGCGAACTGCTGCCACGGGTCCTCCTGCGTCGCCTTCAGCGACAGGGAGACACGCTCGCGGTCCATGTCCACGTCGAGAACCTCGACGGTGACCTCCTGGCCGACCTCGACGACCTCGGACGGGTGGTCGATGTGCTTCCAGGACAGCTCGGAGACGTGGACGAGACCGTCGACGCCGCCCAGGTCCACGAAGGCACCGAAGTTGACGATCGAGGACACGACGCCGGAGCGGACCTGACCCTTCTGAAGGGTCGTGAGGAAGGTCTGGCGGACCTCGGACTGGGTCTGCTCCAGCCAGGCGCGGCGGGACAGGACCACGTTGTTGCGGTTCTTGTCCAGCTCGATGATCTTCGCCTCGAGCTCCTTGCCCACGTAGGGCTGGAGGTCGCGGACACGACGCATCTCGACCAGGGAGGCCGGGAGGAAGCCGCGGAGGCCGATGTCGAGGATGAGACCACCCTTGACGACCTCGATGACGGTACCGGTGACGATGCCGTCCTCTTCCTTGATCTTCTCGATGGTGCCCCAGGCACGCTCGTACTGGGCGCGCTTCTTCGAGAGGATCAGGCGGCCTTCCTTGTCCTCCTTCTGGAGAACCAGGGCCTCGATCTCGTCGCCGACCTTGACGACCTCGTTGGGGTCGACGTCGTGCTTGATCGAGAGCTCGCGGCTCGGGATGACACCTTCGGTCTTGTAACCGATGTCGAGCAGGACCTCGTCCCGGTCGACCTTCACGATGACGCCGTCGACGATGTCGCCGTCGTTGAAGTACTTGATCGTCTCGTCGATCGCGGCGAGGAAGGCTTCCTCGTTACCGATGTCGTTGACCGCAACCTGCGGGGTGGTGGCGGTGGTCTCGGTGCTGCTCGTCATGTGGGAAAGGGCTCCGGTTACGGACAGAAAGTCGTAGGTACTGCTACGCCGAGAGCCCGTATCGCACTGAAGAAGCCGGACAGCTGATGAAGCGCCTTCCGATGAACGGGGGCGCCTCGTAAACCGAGGGGACTGCAACAGGTGCGAGCGCGGCCTGCTCCGTCTGAGGCGCGCAGGCCCGCAGCGCAACCTTTAGCATACGGGGGCGGCCGGACAGGGTCAATGCGCGAAGCGCGCACCCGGGACAGAACCACGCAAACCCGGCACCACTCGTGCCGGTTCGTGTCCACCCGTGCCTCATCGGCGGGGTCCGCCGGAAGGCGGCACTGAGCGCAAACTACATCGACGGGCGAGATGAACCAAGAGTACGAACACGAAGTCCCGCTCTCCTCGGACGAGGAGGAGGCGGAGGCCACCCGGCGTGACGCCGGGGACGCGGAGAGCAGCCGGGCCAGCCGGGGCTGGTGGGACCGGAACGCCGACGAATACCAGAGCGAGCACGGCGCCTTCCTCGGCGACGACCGCTTCGTGTGGGGTCCGGAGGGGCTGGACGAGGCCGAGGCCGGGCTGCTCGGGCCGGCGGAGGGGCTGAAGGGGCTCGACGTCCTGGAGATCGGCGCGGGCGCGGCGCAGTGCTCGCGGTGGCTGGCGGCGCGGGGCGCCCGGCCGGTGGCGCTCGACCTGTCGCACCGGCAGCTCCAGCACGCCCTGCGGATCGGCGGGGAGGTGCCGCTGGTGGAGGCGGACGCGGGGGCGCTGCCGTTCCGCGACGGCTCCTTCGACCTGGCGTGCTCGGCGTACGGGGCGGTGCCGTTCGTGGCGGATCCGGTGCGGGTCTTCCGCGAGGTGCGGCGGGTGCTGCGGCCGGGCGGCCGCTGGGTGTTCTCGGTGACGCATCCGATCCGCTGGGCGTTCCCGGACGAGCCGGGGCCGGAGGGCCTGTCGGTCGCCGCCTCCTATTTCGACCGGACGCCCTACGTCGAGCAGGACGAGTCGGGGCGGGCGGTGTACGTGGAGCACCACCGGACGCTCGGCGACCGGGTGCGGGACGTGGTGGCCGGGGGCTTCCGCCTGGTGGACCTGGTCGAGCCGGAGTGGCCGGCGTGGAACAGCCAGGAGTGGGGAGGCTGGTCGCCGCTGCGGGGGAATCTGATCCCGGGCACGGCGATCTTCGTGTGCGAGCGCGAGGACTGAGACCGGAGCCGTTCGACGTCGGACCGCCGCACTCGGAAGTCTGACAGTCGTACTTGTAGGCGGGCCTGTGGACAACCGGGCCCGCCTTTTTTCGTTCGCGTACGAGACTGAGTGCGTGATCCGACACGACGTACTCGATCTGCTTCCCGTCCGCCATGCCGTTCCCGAGCTGCTGGCCGCGCTCGCCGAGCGCGGCACGGCGGTGCTGCACGCGCCGCCCGGAACCGGCAAGACCACGCTGGTGCCGCTCGCGCTCGCGGGGCTCATAGGGGACGGGCCGGAGCGGCGGGTGCTGGTGGCCGAGCCGCGCCGGATGGCGGTGCGGGCGGCGGCCGCGCGGATGGCGTGGCTGCTGGGCCAGGAGGTCGGCGGGGCGGTCGGCTTCTCCGTGCGCGGCGAGCGGCGGGCCGGGCCGGCGACCCGGGTCGAGGTGGTGACGACGGGCGTCCTCCTCCAGCGGCTCCAGCGGGACCCGGAGCTCGCCGGGGTGGACGTGGTGCTGCTCGACGAGTGTCACGAGCGGCATCTGGACGCCGACACGGCCCTGGCGTTCCTGGTGGACGTACGGGCCGCGCTGCGGCCGGAGCTGGGGCTCGTCGCCGCCTCGGCGACCAGCGACGCGGAGGCGTGGGCCCGGCTGCTGACCGCCCAGGAGGGCGGCGGGCCGGCGCCGGTGGTGCGCAGCGAGGGCGAGGGGCACGGGTTCGCGGTGCGTCATGTGCCGCCGCCGGCGGGGATCCGGCCGGCGCACGGCACCTGGGTGGATCCGGCGCTGCTGCGGCATGTGGCGGCGACGGTGCGGGAGGCGCTGGCGCGGCACGACGGCGACGTCCTCTGCTTCCTGCCCGGTACGGGGGAGATCGCGCGGACGGCGGGGCTGCTCGACGGGGTGGACGCGGAGGTGCTCCAGCTGCACGGGCGGGCTCCGGCGGCGGTGCAGGACGCGGTGCTGCGGGGTGCGGGGCCGGACGGGCGGCGGCGGGTGGTGCTGTCGACGTCGGTGGCGGAGTCGAGCCTCACGGTGCCGGGGGTGCGGGTCGTGGTGGACGCGGGGCTGGCCCGGGAGCCGCGGATGGATCATGCCCGGGGGCTCGGGTCGCTGGCGACGGTGCCGGTGTCGGCCGCGGCGGCGACGCAGCGGGCGGGGCGTTCGGGCCGGGAGGCGCCGGGCACGGTGTACCGGTGCTGGGCGGAGGCGGAGGAGAGCGGCCGGGCGCGGTTCCCGGCGCCGGAGATCCGGATCGCGGATCTGGCCGACTTCGCACTGCGGGTCGCCTGCTGGGGCGATCCGACGGCGGAGGGTCTCGCGCTGCTCGACGCGCCGCCGGCCGGGGCGCTGGCGGCGGCGCGCTCGGTGCTGGAGGCGATCGGGGCGGTGGACGCGGCGGGCAGGGCGACCGGGCGGGGCGAGCGGATGGCCCGGCTGGGTCTGCATCCGCGGCTCGGGCGGGCGCTGCTGGACGGGGCGGCCGAGGTCGGGGTGCGGCGGGCGGCCGAGGTGGTGGCGCTGCTGAGCGAGGAGCCGCCGCGGGAGTACGGGGACGATCTGACGGCCGCCTGGCGCGCGGCCCGGCGGGGCGGGGACGGGTACGGGGCGCGCTGGCGGGCGGAGGTGCGGCGGCTGGAGCGGGCGGCGGCCGCGGAGGCGGCGGGCGGCGCCGGGGAAGGGGGAGCCGGGGGCGCGGCCGGGGAGGACTCGGTGGCCGGGGTGGTGACGGCGCTGGCGTTCCCGGAGCGGCTGGCGCGGGCGCGGGAGCGGGGCGGGCATCTGATGGTGTCCGGGAGCGGGGCGCGGCTCGGCGAGGGGTCGGGGCTGCGGTCGGCGCCGTGGCTGGCGGTGGCGGTGGCTGACCGGACGGCCCGGGACGCGACGGCGCGGGTGCGGCTGGCGGCGGTGGTGGACGAGGCCGTGGCGCGGCGGGCGGCGGGGCATCTGTTCCGGGCCGGCGAGGAGGTGCGCTGGGAGGACGGCGATGTGGTCGCGCGGTCGGTGGAGCGGTTGGGGGCGGTGGAGCTGACGGTGCGCCCGCTGGGGTCGGGGGCCGATCCGGTGCTGGTGCGGGAGGCGCTGCTCGACGGGTTGCGGCGGGAGGGGACGGGGCTGCTGCGGTGGAGCCGGGAGGCGGTGGAGCTGCGGGAGCGGCTGGCGTTCCTGCGCGAGGCGGTGGGCGGGGCGTGGCCGGACGTGTCGGAGGAGGCCCTGGTGGAGCGGGCCGAGGAGTGGCTGGAGCCGGAGCTGTCGCGGGCGGCGCGGCGGGCGGATCTGGGGCGGATCGACGCCGGGGAGGCGTTGCGGCGGCTGCTGCCGTGGGCGTCGGGCGAGGCGGGGCGGCTCGACGAGCTGGCGCCGGAGCGGATCGAGGTGCCGAGCGGTTCGCGGATCCGGGTGGCGTACGGGGAGGGGCGGCCGGTGCTGGCGGTGAAGCTCCAGGAGATGTTCGGGCTGGACGGGACGCCGACGGTGGCGGGGGTGCCGGTGCTGGTGCACCTGCTCTCCCCCGCCGGGCGGCCGGCGGCGGTCACCGCGGATCTGGCCTCGTTCTGGCGGGACGGCTACCGGGCGGTGCGGGCGGAGCTGCGGGGGCGGTACCCGAAGCATCCGTGGCCGGAGGACCCGTCCTCGGCGGAGCCGACCCGGCACACGAGCGCGCGGCTCAGACGGGAGGGGTGACGGGTTCCCGTTCCGCCTTCGGGGCGGTTCCGGGCGCGGGGCGGCGGGAGCGGTGCTCCAGCCAGAGGGCGAGGGCGAGCAGGAGGAGGGCGAGGACGGTGAAGGTCCACGGCAGCCAGGAGACGAGGAGGAGGACGGTGGTGCGGTTGGAGGAGACCAGCTCGACGGTGTCGGCGACGTAGTCCTCGCGTATCTTCACGTGGCCGGCGAAGACGGTGACGGTGTCCTTGCCCGTGAGGGCCTTGGCGCCGCGGAGCTCCTCCTTGTGGATCTCCTCGCCGTTGACGGGGGCTCCGGTGACGGGCTCGACCCAGAACATCCGCTTGGTGGTGTACCAGCGGGTGAGGCCCATGCTCGCGATGACGTCGGGGGTGATGCCCTCGACTGGCATGGCCTTGGGCATGGGCACCTGGGTCCAGGGGACGGTCTGCTCGTAGTAGTAGACCTCCAGGCCGCGGAAGGTGCGGGTGCCCACGTAGTGGATGGGCGACGAGGTGCGGGTCTGGGCGTCGAAGTAGAGGTAGTCGCGCTTCTCGGTGAGGAAGGGCCATTTGTACTCGATGCCCTCGCGCACGACCGGGTCGCCGTCGACCATCTCGCCCGGCACGTTCACGGGGTCCTGGGTGTGCGCGTCGAACACGTACCGCTCGGGGATCTTGGACACCATCGTGCCGTCGGGTCCCATGACGTAGGAGAGGCCGTCCCAGACGACGACGTCACGGTCGGTGCCCGCCTCGATCCGCTTCGACTCCTCCACGTTGCCCTTGAGGGTCTGGACGATCGTGATCTTCTCGACCTCGCGGGCCTTGAGGGTGCCGTAGTCGAGGAGGGTCGCGGGGCGCGCCTCCAGGACCATCTCCTGGTACTGGTTCGGCGGGATCTTGGCCAGCCGGGGGAAGGCGTACCAGCGGAGTGTGGGGGCCATGGCGGCGAGGAAGACCGCGAGGGAGAGGAGGACGAGGCTGGCTCGGCGGCGCACGGGGGCTCCCTACTTCTTCGGGCCGGGGTCGGCGGTGAGCAGGGGTCTGGGCGAGGTGGGGCCGTCGGGCGGCAGGTCGACCACGGAGACGAGCAGGACGAACAGCAGGACGGGTACGAGTCCGATGGCTGCGGCGACGAGGGCGCGCATGTCGGCCTCCCGGCAAGTGATCTGATGGGTCGTCAGGGCGGGGGCACCGTAGCAACGCGACCGTGAGATGAGAACAGCTCGTGGCGGGACGGACGCAAACGCGCGCCGCCCCCGGCGTCCCGGGAGGGACGCGGCGGGGGCGGCGCGGAGGAGGGGAGGTGCGGGTCAGCCGGTGGGCGACGGGCTCGTGGAGGGCGAGGCCGACGTGGAGTCGGACGCGGTGGGCGTCGGCTCGGTCGTCGGCGCCGGGTCCGGGGTCGGCTCCGTCGTGGGCGGCGGGGTGGTGGCCGGGGCGGTGACGGTGAGCGTCAGCTTCACCGTGCCGCCGCCGGGCGCGGTGAGCCAGAGGACGTAGCCGCCGGCCTTCTCGCCGGCCACCAGGTCGGCGATGGACAGACGGCCCTGGGCGTCGGTCTTCAGGACCCGGGTGCGGATCGGGTTGCCCGCGGCGTCCTTGCCGAAGGACGGGCCGTCGGCGCTCTGGGTCGGCGCGTCCGTCGAGTCGGCGACCACCGCGGTGACGCTCACGCCGGCGGCGAGCGCGCCGCCGAGGCGGGCCTCGACCGTCACGTCGGCGTAGTCGGCGCCGGTCTGGGCGGTCAGGGCGGTGTCGCCGATCCGGGCGAGCGCGTCGGCCTTGCGGACCTCGACGGTCGCCTTCAGTTCGGCGGCCGGCAGGGAGCGGCCGGGGACGGTGGCGCGGATGGTGAAGGGCTCGGCCTTCGCGCCGGCGCGGAGGGCGGGGGCCTTGGCGACGCCCTGCGCGTCCGAGGTGACGGTGACCGTGGTGGCGCCGGCGGGGAAGCGGGCGTCGGTGGTGGCCGGCAGCTCGAAGCGGACGCTGACACCGGCGACCGGGCGGCCCGAGGCGTCCACGGCGGTGACCGTCGCGGCCTGGGCGAAGGTGCTCTCGGTGACCGCGGTGAGCACCGCCGTGCCGGGCCTGAGGCGCGCGACCCTGAGCGTCGGCGGGACCTCGACGGGCTTGGCGGCGGGCGGCCGGGTCGGGTCCGTGGTCGGCGGCTTCGTCGGATCGGTCGGCTTCGGCGACGGCGAGGGCGAGGCCGGGCTCGTCTCGGTGGGCTTCGGCGACGGCTTGTTCTGCGACGGGCTGGGGCTCGGGGACGGCGAGTGCGGCGCGGCGGACCCGGACGGGCGGACCGTCCCGCCGGTGACGGGCCGGTCGCTGCGGTCGACCGGGAGGACGCCCGTGCCGTCCGGGACGGTGTGGGCGCCGCGCCCGTAGTACTCGAACCAGGAGAGGACGGTGTTCAGGTACTCCGTGGAGCGGTTGTAGCTGAGGATCGCCCGGTCGAGGTCGGCCTTGATGGCCAGGTTGCGGCCGTCGGCGCACAGGTACATGCCCGCGGCCTGGGCGGCGTCGTAGATGTTGTTGGGGTCCTTCTTCCCGTCGCCGTTGGCGTCCTGGCCCCAGGTGGCCCAGGTGGACGGGATGAACTGCATGGGGCCGACGGCGCGGTCGTGGGTGGTGTCGCCGTCGAAGGCGCCGTCGTCGGTGTCCGAGATGTTGGCGAAGCCGACACCGTCGAGGACCGGGCCGAGGATCGGGGCGAGGGTGGTGCCGTTGGCGTCGACGCGGCCACCGCGGGCCTGGCCGGACTCGACCTTGCCTATGCCCGCGAGGAGCTGCCACGGCAGGTTGCAGGAGGGGTCGGTGGCGCGGACCGACGCCTCGGCGCGGCGGTAGGCGGCGAGGACGGTCGAGGGTATGCCCGCCGCGGCGGGGCCGGTGACGATCGGCACCGAGGGCGAGGTGGGCAGCACCCCGGGCCGGTTCGGCGAGTTCAGCGGCGGCAGGTCGGTGTAGTACGGCGAGTCGCCGGTGGCCGAGCCGCCGTCCATGCCGCCGGCCGGGCCGGTGGCGTCGCCGGCGCCGATGGCGCGGTCGCCGTTGAGGTTGTCGGTCGGCGGCGGGATCGCTCCCGGACCCTGCGAAGCGGCCAGCGCCGCGACCGCGGCCGCCACGATCGCTCCACTCGTGGCGCCCCTGCGCAGGCGGCGGCCGAATTGCGCTGCCATACCGTGCTCCCTCCCCAAATCGACTGCAGCCGCACGCTCCCCGCGTGTGGCCTCAGGCGACCCTATGCGATGTCCGTATCACGGGACACCAGCACCTGACCGGGTTTCACGCTTTCGTCACCCCTTGGCCTCCCGGCGGCCGGACACGGAGGTCCGCACTCCGGAGTCCGGAGGCCTCCCGGGAACCGTCCGGGCGGTGCGGCGCCTCTTGCCGTGCGGGCCGATCATCCGTACGACCGGGAGGTTCCTTCCGTGCCCTTCACCCTGAGCCACGCCGCCGCGGTCCTGCCGGTCCTGCGGCGGGACGGGACCGCGCGCGGACCGCTCCTCGCCTCCGCCCTGGTCGCCGGCAGCTTCTCCCCCGATCTCACCTACTTCGCGGCGACGGTGGTGCCCGGGGCGATGGAGTTCGGGGAGGTGACCCACTCCCCCGCCGGGATCGTCACCGCCGACGTGCTCATCGCCGCCGTCCTGGTGGGGCTCTGGCTGACGGTCCGCGAGCCACTGGTGGGACTGCTGCCGGAGCGGTGGCGCGGGCGGGTGCACACCGTGGTGCGCGGCCGGCCGTGGCGGGGGCGGCGACCGGCCGGGCTCGCCCTCGCGTTCGCCGGGTCGGCGGCCCTCGGCGCGGCCACGCACGTCGTCTGGGACACCTTCACCCACATCGACCGGTGGGGGACGCGGACCATCCCGTTGCTCGCGGAGGTCGTGGCCGGCTTCCCGGTCTACCAGTACGCGCAGTACGGGGGTTCGGCACTGGCGCTGGCGCTGCTCGGCTGGTTCACGGCCCGGGCGCTGCGGGCGGTACCGGCCGGGACGGAGCCGCCCGCCGCGGTGCCGGTACCGAGCCGGCGCGGGCGACGGGCGGCGCTGCTGCTGATCGGGGGCTGTGTGCTCGCGGGAGTCGCGCACCGGGTGCTGCGCTGGGCGGCGTACTGGGGCTGGGGCCGGATCGAGACCCCGCTCGACATCATCCCGACCGCCTGCTTCGGGGCGGGCGCGGGGCTCGTCGCGGGACTCCTGCTGTACGGGACGGCGGCCCGGCTGCGAGCACGGGGAGCGGCCCCCGCCCCCGGTCCGGAGGGGGAACCGGAACGGGAAGCGGTCCCGGCGGACCGTGCGGCGCGCTCCCGTCCGGACGTTCGCCGAACCGGGACGCCGGGGTGAACCCGCGGGCGGCGGGGGCCTGCAGCCACGCTCCGCCATCCCGGGAACGGTCCGCAGGAACCGCCCCGGAGTGATCCACCCGGCGCACACGCCGGTGGCCGCACCCCGCGAGGGGGTGCGGCCACCGGTGGAACGCCGTGGGGTCAGTGCGCGGCGGAGTCCCAGTCCGGGCCGACGCCGACGGAGACGTCGAGCGGAGCACGCAGGTCGGCGGCGGCCGACATCTGCTCGCGGACCAGGGCCTCGACCCGCTCGCGCTCGCCGGGAGCGATCTCCAGGACGATTTCGTCGTGGACCTGGAGGAGCATCCGGGAGGCGAGGCCGGCCTCGGTGAGGGCCTGGTCGACCTTGAGCATGGCGACCTTGACGATGTCGGCGGCGGTGCCCTGGATGGGGGCGTTGAGCGCCATCCGCTCGGCGGCCTCGCGGCGCTGGCGGTTGTCGCTGTTGAGGTCCGGCAGGTAGCGGCGGCGGCCGAGCATGGTCTCGGTGTAGCCGGTGGCACGGGCCTCGTCGACGACCCGGCGCAGGTAGTCGCGCACGCCGCCGAAGCGCTCGAAGTACGTGTCCATCAGGCCGCGGGCCTCGCCCGGGTCGATGTTCAGCTGCTGCGAGAGGCCGAAGGCGGAGAGCCCGTAGGCCAGGCCGTACGACATGGCCTTGATCTTGCGGCGCATCTCGGCGTCGACGGCGGACCGCTCGACGCCGAAGACCTGGGAGGCGACGGTGGTGTGCAGGTCCTCGCCGGAGGTGAACGCCTCGATCAGGCCCTCGTCCTCGGAGAGGTGGGCCATGACGCGCAGCTCGATCTGGCTGTAGTCGGCGGTCATGAGGGACTCGAAGCCCTCGCCGACGACGAAGCCGTGCCGGATCGCGCGGCCCTCGTCCGTCCGCACCGGCACGTTCTGCAGGTTGGGGTCGGTGGAGGAGAGCCGGCCGGTGGCGGCGACGGTCTGGCTGAAGGTGGTGTGGATCCGGCCGTCGGCGGCGACGGTCTTGATCAGGCCCTCGACGGTGGACCGGAGCCGGGCCTGCTCACGGTGGCGGAGCATGATGACCGGCAGCTCGTGCTCGGTCTGGCCGGCCAGCCAGGCGAGCGCGTCGGCGTCCGTCGTGTAGCCGGTCTTGGTCTTCTTGGTCTTCGGAAGGTTGAGCTCGCCGAAGAAGACCTCCTGGAGCTGCTTGGGCGAGCCGAGGTTGAACTCGTGGCCGACCGAGGCGTGGGCCTCCTTGACGGCCTGCTGCACGGCCCCGGCGAACTGCTGCTCCATGACCTCCAGGTGGTCGCGGTCGGCGGCGATGCCGTGCCGCTCCAGGCGGGCGAGGAGGACCGAGGTGGGCAGCTCGACGTCGTACAGGAGCCCGCGGGCGCCGACCTCGTCGAGCTTGGTCTCGAAGGCGGTGCCGAGGTCGAGGACGGCACGGGCCTGGGTCATCAGGGCCTCCGCCTCGGCGTGGTCCTCGGCGCCGAAGGCAAGCTGGCCCTCGGAGGCGGCGGCGGGCGCCAGCTCGCGGCCGAGGTACTCCAGGGAGAGGGCGTCCAGGGCGAAGGAGCGGCGGCCGGGCTTGACCAGGTAGGCGGCGAGCGCGGTGTCCATGGTGACGCCGGCGACGCTCCAGCCGTGCTCGGGGAAGACCCGCATCGCGCCCTTGGCGTTGTGCAGGACCTTGGGGCGCTCGGGGTCGGCGATCCAGGCGGACCAGGCCCGCTCGTCGGCCTCGTCCAGCTCGCTGGGGTCGAACCAGGCGGCCTCGCCGCCGGCGCCGGCCAGGGCGATCTCGGAGACGCTGCCGGTGCCGAGCGCCCAGCTGTCGACGGTGGCGACGCCGAGGGGCCGGGTGCCGTGCTCGGCCAGCCAGGGGGCCAGCTCGCCGGAGCCGAGGACGGTGAAGTCGAGCTCGACGCCGGGGGCGGGGGCCGGCTCGGCCGCCTCGGCGGAACCGGGGTCGACGGCGAGGAGCCGCTCGCGCAGCGAGGGGTTGCGGATCTCCAGGGTGTCGAGGACGAGGGCGACGGCCTTGCGGTCGTACGGCTCGCGGGCCAGGTCGGCGACCGTCCTCGGCAGCTCGACGTCCCGGACCATCTCGGTGAGCACGCGGTTGAGCTTGACGGACTCCAGGTGGTCCCGGAAGTTCTGCCCGGCCTTGCCCTTGACCTCGTCGGCGCGCTCGACCAGCTCGGCGAAGGAGCCGAACTGGTTGATCCACTTGGCGGCGGTCTTCTCGCCGACACCGGGGATGCCCGGGAGGTTGTCGGACGGGTCGCCGCGCAGGGCGGCGAAGTCGGGGTACTGGGAGGGGGTGAGGCCGTACTTCTCCTGGACCTTCTCCGGGGTGAAGCGGGTCAGCTCGGAGACGCCCTTGGTGGGGTAGAGCACGGTGGTGTGGTCGGTGACCAGCTGGAAGGAGTCCCGGTCGCCGGTGACGATGAGGACCTCGAAGCCCGCGGCCTCGGCCTGGGTGGCGAGGGTGGCGATGATGTCGTCGGCCTCGAAGCCGTCGACGGCGAACCGCGGCGCGTTCATGGCGTCGAGGAGTTCGCCGATCAGCTCGACCTGCCCCTTGAACTCGTCGGGGGTCTTGGAGCGGTTCGCCTTGTACTCGGGGAACTCCTCGGACCGCCAGGTCTTGCGGGACACGTCGAAGGCGACGGCGAAGTGCGTGGGCGCCTCGTCGCGCAGGGTGTTCGCCAGCATCGACGCGAAGCCGTAGATCGCGTTCGTCGGCTGCCCGGTCGCGGTCGTGAAGTTCTCCGCGGGCAGCGCGAAGAACGCCCGGTACGCGAGCGAGTGCCCGTCCATGAGGAGCAGGCGGGGGCGGGTGTCTGCGGGGTTCTTCGATGCTGTCTCGGCCACAACGACGATCCTGCCACGGACCGCCGACAATCCCGTCCACACCGGTCGGGGTGCCGGGCTGTCGGTGGCCCGTGACAGGATCGGACACGTACCCCACAGGTGACTCGCTCAAGGGAGAGCGCGATGGTCAGCAAGCCGCCGGCCGGTGACCCGGTCCAGGACGCACCGCAGGTCACACCGCCGCAGCACGCCGCGGCCGGCCTGCCCGCCATCGGGCACACCCTCCGGATCGCGCAGGAGCAGATGGGCGCCGTGCGCACCGCGCGGACGCTGCTCAAGGTCAATCAGAAGGACGGCTTCGACTGTCCGGGCTGCGCCTGGCCGGAAGGCGACAAGCGACACCTGGCGGAGTTCTGCGAGAACGGGGCGAAGGCGGTCGCCGAGGAGGCGACGCTGCGGCGGGTGACGCCCGAGTTCTTCGCCGCGCATCCCGTGGCGGAGCTGGCGGAGCGGAGCGGCTACTGGCTGGGGCAGCAGGGCCGGATCACCCAGCCCGTGTACCTGCCCGAGGGCGCCGACCGCTACGAGCCGGTGACGTGGGAGCGGGCCTTCGCGATCCTCGCGGAGGAGCTGACCGCGCTCTCCTCCCCCGACGAGGCGCTCTTCTACACCTCGGGCCGGACCAGCAACGAGGCCGCGTTCCTGCTCCAGCTCTTCGCGCGCGAGTTCGGCACCAACAACCTGCCGGACTGCTCGAACATGTGCCACGAGTCCTCGGGCTCGGCGCTGACCGAGACGATCGGCATCGGCAAGGGCAGCGTCTCCCTGGAGGACCTGCACCGGGCGGACCTGATCATCGTGGCGGGGCAGAACCCGGGCACGAACCATCCGCGGATGCTGTCGGCGCTGGAGAAGGCGAAGGCCGGGGGCGCCCGGATCATCTCGGTGAACCCGCTGCCGGAGGCGGGCCTGGAGCGGTTCAAGAACCCGCAGACCCCGCAGGGCATGCTGCGGGGGGCGGCGCTCACCGATCTCTTCCTGCAGATCCGGATCGGCGGCGACCAGGCCCTCTTCCGGCTGCTGAACAAGCTGGTCCTGGAGACCCCCGGGGCGGTCGACGAGGAGTTCGTACGGGAGCACACCCACGGCTTCGAGGAGTTCGCGGCGGCGGCCGGGCAGGCCGACTGGGAGGAGACCCTCGCGGCCACCGGGCTGTCCCGGACGGAGATCGAGCGAGCCCTTGAGATGGTGCTGGCCTCGGAGCGGACGATCGTCTGCTGGGCGATGGGCCTGACCCAGCACAAGCACTCGGTGCCGACCATCCGCGAGGTGGTCAACCTGCTGCTGCTCCGGGGGAACATCGGGCGGCCCGGCGCGGGCGTGTGCCCGGTGCGCGGGCATTCGAACGTGCAGGGCGACCGGACGATGGGCATCTTCGAGCGTCCGGCGCCGGCCTTCCTGGACGCGCTGGACAAGGAGTTCGGCATCGTCTCGCCGCGCCACCACGGCTTCGACGTGGTGCGCTCCATCCAGGCGCTGCGGGACGGCGAGGCGAAGGTGTTCTTCGCGATGGGCGGGAACTTCGTCGGCGCGACCCCGGACACCGAGGTGACCGAGGCGGCGATGCGCAACGCCCGGCTGACCGTGCACGTGTCGACGAAGCTGAACCGCTCGCACGCGGTGACCGGCCGGCGGGCGCTGATCCTGCCGACGCTGGGCCGCACGGACAAGGACGTGCAGAAGAGCGGCCGCCAGTTCGTGACGGTCGAGGACTCGATGGGCCTGGTGCACGCCTCGCGCGGCAATCTGCCGCCGGCGAGCCCGCATCTGCTCTCCGAGCCGGCGATCGTGGCGCGGCTGGCGCGGGCGGTGCTGGGCGCCGGGTCGGCGACGCCGTGGGAGGCGTTCGAGGCGGACTACGCGACGGTGCGGGACCGGATCGCGCGCGTGGTGCCCGGTTTCGAGGACTTCAACGCGCGGCTCGCGGCGAACCCGGGCGGGTTCGCGCTGCCGCACGCGCCCCGGGACGAGCGGCGCTTCCCGACGAAGACCGGGAAGGCCAATTTCACGGCGGCGCCGGTGGAGTACCCGCGGGTGCCGGAGGGCCGGCTGCTGCTGCAGACGCTCCGATCGCACGATCAGTACAACACCACGATCTACGGTCTGGACGACCGCTACCGGGGGATCCGGGGAGGCCGCCGGGTGGTCCTGGTGCACCCGGAGGACGCGGCGGCGCTGGGCTTCGCCGACGGGGCGTACGCGGATCTGGTGAGCGAGTGGTCGGACGGCAGCGAGCGGCGGGCGCCCGGTTTCCGGGTGGTGCACTACCCGACGGCGCGGGGGTGCGCGGCGGCGTACTACCCGGAGACGAACGTGCTGGTGCCGCTGGAGTCGACGGCCGACATCAGCAACACCCCCGCGAGCAAGTCCGTGGTCGTGCGTCTGGAAGAATCACCGCGACCGTCCGCCTAAGCGCTTGCTCAGCCAGCCGGGCGACGGAAGGATCAGCCGTACGACGACGAACGGAGCCGGTTCATGGGTGAGCAGCAGCACGTGAAGTTCCCGCAGGAGGTCATCGACGAGTACGCCGCGCTCGGCGTGGATCTGCCGGCGCTCTTCTCGGCGGGGCACCTGGGGAACCGGATGGGCGTGCAGATCCTGGAGGCGTCGGCGGACCGGGTCGTCGGCACCATGCCGGTGGAGGGCAACACCCAGCCGTACGGGCTGCTGCACGGCGGCGCCTCGGCGGTGCTCGCGGAGACGCTCGGTTCGGTGGGTTCGATGCTGCACGGCGGCTCGTCGAAGATCGCGGTGGGCGTGGACCTGAACTGCACCCACCACCGGGGGGCGCGGAGCGGCCTGGTGACCGGCGTGGCGACGCCGGTGCACCGCGGGCGGTCGACGGCGACGTACGAGATCGTCATCAGCGACGAGGAGGGCCGCCGGGTCTGCTCGGCGCGACTGACCTGCATGCTGCGGGAGATCGGTCCGCTGGACGCGGGCAACCTGCCGCAGGAGGCGAGGCTCAACGGCGCCTGAGCCGGGGCCGGTCGGCCGGTTGCGCGAAGGGGGGGGGAAGGGGGGGGGGTGCGCCCCCGGGGGGGTCACCGGCACCCGCTAACCCCCGGCCCCCGGCGGACGGCGGGGGGGGGGCGGGGGGGGGGCGGGGGGGGGCC
>NZ_JBHYKM010000076.1:0-38234 GCF_042741435.1 Streptomyces sp. NPDC058955
GCGGGCCCGCCCGCCCCCCCCGCGCCCCCCCCCCCCCGGCGGCCCCCCCCCCCCCCCGCCCCGCGGCGGCGGGACCCCCCCCCCGCCCCCCGACAGCGGCGGCGCGAACACCGTCGCCGGCAGCGGCACGCCCTCCACCCCGCCGGACGACGCGTTCGCGTCCACCCACGGACTGGCCGGCGCCGACGCCGGGACACCGTCCATCGCCGTCGGCTCGTACTCCGCGTCCGACTCCTCCGACGACACCGAGGAGGACGACGAGGGCACGGCCGACAACGGCGTCGGCGTCACGGGCGTCTCCGACCCGGCCGACCCCGCCGCACCCGACGAGCCCACCGAACGGCCCTCGGACGCACCGGACTCCGCCGACGACACCGAACCCGCGACACCGCCCGTGTCGGCGTCCGCGTCGGACTCCGCCTCGCCCCGCTCCTCCTGCGACGCGTTCGGCCGCTGCGGCAGACCGATCTTGTCCGCCGCGTCCTGCAGCCACTCCGGCGGGCTCAGCAGGAACGACGTCTGGTTCAGATCGATCCGCGCCGCCGGCGCCGACGCGGCCGGCGCGGCCTCCTCGTCGGCGGCCCCGTACTCCTCCTCGTACCGCCGGATCACCTCGCCCACCGGCAGCCCCGGCCACAAGGTGCCCTCGCCCGAGTCCCGCGCGATCACCAGCCGCTGCCGACCCGTGTCCGCCGTCGGACCGCCCTCGCGGCCCTCCGCCCACACCACGAAACCCAGCCCGAACTCCCGTACCCGCACCTCCTGGTGCTGATACGGCGGCAGGTCACCGTTGATCCACTCCTCGGCGCGCTCCTGCGCCTGCGCGAACGTCACCACAGCCGGTCAGCCTCCCACCGGGACCACGGGCACGGCACGCGCGAAGCCGCCGTCCACCATCAGGTTCGCGACCGTCTCCAGCTCCGGCGGATTGCCCGCCAGCCGCAGCAGAAACGCGTCGAAGTCCACACCACAGGGCAGCAGCAACCGCTCCACCCGCTCGTTCACCGACCAGCCCGCGGCCTCCTCGCCGGAGTCCCGCACGTCGTCGTACGCGCAGAACCACACCGAACCGACCGCCGCACCGCGCACCTTCACCGCGATCAGACCGCCCTGCACGAAGGCCACCCCCAGGTAGTCCTTCGTCAGGTGGTCCCGCAGACACTTGTTGACGTAGACGAGGTCGTTGACCCCCGCCTCCTCGCGCACCGTGAAGAACGGCTGGTCCACCAGGAGCCCCAGCTCCGCGTCGAGCGCCGCGCCCACCGGGGCGCAACCGCCCGCCGCCTTCAGGAACGAGCGGTACGCCCCCGGCAGCCGGTAGCCCAGGTCCTCCTCGACGCCCTGCAGCTGCTGCTCCGACACCGCCACCCGGCCCTTCGGCAGCCCGAAGTGCACCGGACGGGTCTCCTGCAGCGGCCGCGTGCCCCGCTTCGCGTGATCCACCGCCGCCGTCGCCACACCACCGTGGTGCCGAAGCAGCGCCTTCACCTCGACCGGCACCAGCTCGAGCCGCCGCGACCCCGCCACGTGGTGCCACGTCCAGCCGTGCGGCGTCGCCACCGCCGGAATCGTGTCCCACAGCTCATGACCGGTCGCCGCCATCGCCGCGTTCGCCGACACGTAGTCCGTCAGCCGCAGCTCGTCGACGCCGAAACCCTCCGGCGGCTCCGCGATCTCCGCCGCGGCGCGCGCGTACGGCGAGAAGTCCGGGAACCCGCGCTCGTCCACCCGCACCCCGCGCGGATGCCGCGAGGCGCGTACCGGATCCGGGAAACGCACGACCTGCCCGGCATAGGCCGCGTTCGGTGGCACGGACTGCCCGAGCCGACCTGTCGTCATGGCGGTTGCCCCCTGCGTGGCGTCACTGGCTGCTACTGCTTGCTCCTGCCGCCGGACGCCACTGCACGCAGCCGCGCCCGACCGATCCCGCACAGCCTATGCGCTGCCACAAGACCACGAACCGGCCCGCGCCCCCACCGGCCCACCCCACACACGCACCGTCACCAACCGTCACGAAGCCATGACAGGCCGACCACGGCTCCGACACACCGACAAGCCGAAACCGCCACCCAGCTTCCCCATATGGCTCCCTATTTGGCAGGCTGTGCACCGCAACTCGGGGGATTGCAGGAGGGGAAGACCAGCACCATGTACGCCAGCACGACGCCCACGCAGGGTGACCCACGCCTCAACTGGAGCAGCGACACCGACCACGGGCGCGCCCCCTTACTGCTCCACCGCCGCGACGGCATCCTCCCCGCCGTCGGCGCCGCCCTGTCCGTCCGCGGCGAGACCCTCACCTGCACCGCCGGCCGCGGAGACACCCCGCCCGTCCTCCACGCCCTCGTGCAGGACTTCCTCGACACGCTCACCAGCGGCCAGCGCGAACGCTTCACCGGGCGATGTCCGGAGGCCATCCTGCTCTCCCGGCACCTCAGCGCCGCCGAGAACAACCGCTCCAAGCGCGCCCAGCGCAAGCCCCTCACCCCCGGCGAGGCCCGCCGCAGCCTCAAGCACGCCAAGATCACCGCCCGCCGCATCCGCGAGGACGGCGACCCGCTGCACGGCAGCTACGCCGCACCCTGCCGCTCCTGCGCCGCGCTCCTCGACCACTTCGGCGTCCGCACCGTCACCCCCACCGAGAACGGCTGACCCGGCCCATGTCCGACACCACCCGCTTCCCCGTCAACGTCGACGCCGCCCTCCGCGACGCCGGCTGGCAGCCCGGACGCTGGGACATCAAGCGCGCCGAGGAATGGGCCGACGCCCTCCGCGCCCACGTCTCCCCCGCCGGCCACCGCCACAGCGTCTTCCCCGCCGCCGTCGAGGCATGGGCCGAATTCGGCGGCCTCCGCCTCACCGCCCCCGGCCACGGACGCCAGATAGCGCCCGCCACCCTCCGCTTCGACCCCCTCGCCGGCCTCCACCTCGCCCGCACCCTCGCCGACCTCGGCCGCGCCCTCGGCACCGAACTCGCCCCGCTCGGCGAGGAGGGCGACCACCAGGCCGTCCTCGCCATGGACGCCGAAGGCCGCGTCTACAGCCTCGACCACGCCGGCGACTGGTACCTCGGCCGCGACATCGACGCCGCCCTCGCCACCCTCGTCACCGGCACCCAGCCGACCCGCCTCACGGCCGGCTAGCCCTCCCCCACGGGGATCACCGCCGACACCTTGAAGCCCCCGGCGTCCGTCGGACCCGACACGAACGCCCCGCCCAGCCGCGCCACCCGCTCCTTCATCCCCACCAGGCCGTTCCCCCCGCTCGGCAGCCCCGCGTCCGCCGCCCCCGCGTCCGACGGACCGTTCTCCACCTGCATCGCCACCTCGGAGCCCCGGTGCGCGAGCCGCACCACCACCTCCGCGCCCGGCGCGTGCTTGTGCACGTTCGTCAGCGCCTCCTGCACCACCCGATACGCCGTCCGCTCCACCTCCGGCGGATACACCCCCGCCTCCCCCAGCTCCACCAGCTCCACCACGGCCCCCGCCAGCCGCGACTCCTGGCACAACTCCTCCAGGGCGCCGAGCCCCGGCCCCGCCGCCGCCTCCGCGGCCGCCGCGGCCGCCCGCCCCACCGCCGCCAGCGGCACGGCCGCCGGGGCCACCGCCGGAGCCTCCTCCCGCAGCACCCCCAGCATCTCCCGCAGCTCCGTCAACGCCTGGCGCCCCATGTCACCCACCAGCGCCGCGTTCCGCACCGCCTTCTGCGGATCCTTCAACGCCACCGCCTGCAGCGCCGCCGCGTGCACCACCATCAACGACACCCGGTGCGCCACCACGTCGTGCATCTCCCGCGCGATCCGCCGCCGCTCCTCCTGGCGCGCCCACTGCGCCCGCTGCTCCGCCCGGTCCGCCAGCAGCGACAGCTCCTGCTCCAGCGAGTCCGCCCGCTCCCGCAGGCTCTCCATCAGCCGCCGCCGCGCCCCTATGTAGAGCCCGAACAGCAACGGCGGCGCGTTCAGGCCCAGCGTCATGAACAGCGCCATGACCGGCACGTACCAGGTGCTCGGATCGAAGTCGTCGGCCTGCGCGGCGATGTCCCGCCGCATCTCCACCGCCGTCACGACGAACACGGCGACCGTCGCCATCCCCGCCAGCACCGCCGTGTACCGCCGCGGCACCTCCGACGCCGCCAGCGTGTACAGCCCGACGATCCCCATCAGGAAACCCATCTCGGCCGGCGCCACCGCGATCGACACCAGCACCACGGTGATCGGCCACCGCCGCCGCACCAGCAGCACGGCCCCCACCAGGAACCCGAACAGCGCCCCCAGCGCCTCCGGCGCCCCCGCCCTCCCGGCGAACGACACCCCCTCGACGGCACACTCCACCGCCGACACCAGCGCCAGCCCGACATCGAGCACGACGCTCCGCCGCCGCTCCCACCACCACACGGCCCGCGCGCCCGGCGCGTCCCGATCTGCCCCCGTTGCGGTCATGCCCCCACCCTACGGGCGCCCCCCGACGAAATCCGAGGTGCGTCAACACCCCGCACACCAGTCCCTCGAACTAACGAATCGCCCGAGCTTTCGACCCAAGCGTCCGCATTCCGGACGACGCTCATCACATGACCGCAGAAATGAACAGGTACGCGGACTTCGAGGGCCTCCGCGCCCAGGCGGTGGCACTGCGCCGCGAGGGCCTCAGCCGGCGACAGATCCGCGACCGCCTCCACGTCCACAACAACGACATCCTCAACCGCCTCCTGGAAGGCGAACCCCCACCGGAGTGGACCAAGCGCCCCAACGCCAAGGACGACCTCCGAGACCGCGCCCGCGAGCTCCGCCTCCAGGGCATGACCTACGACCAGATCCAGGTCGAACTGGGCTGCTCGAAGAGCTCGATCAGCCTGTGGGTACGAGACCTGCCGAGGCCGGCGCCGCGCTATACGGACGAGGAACGCCGGGACCGAATGAACGCCGGGCTGGCCCACCTCCGCTCCGCGCAGGACAAGGACCGAGAGGAGACCAAGCGCGCCGCCCGAGAGTCCGTCGGCGCCCTGTCGGACCGAGAACTCTTCCTCACCGGAGTCGCGCTCTACTGGGCCGAGGGCGCGAAGGACAAGCCGTACAGCCGGCGCGAATCGCTCCAGTTCATCAACAGCGACCCGAACGTCATCTCCCTCTACCTGCGGTGGCTGAATCTTTTGGGCGTCACCCGGGACCGCCTGCGCTTCCGCGTCAGCATCCACGAGACCGCCGACGTCACAGAGGCCGAAAAGTTCTGGGCGGACCTCGCCGAAGTCGATAGCTCGACCTTCCAGAAGGCCACCCTCAAGCGCCACAACCCGCGGACCACCCGGAAGAACACGTCCGAGACATACCGAGGGTGCCTGGTTGTGTACGCGACGGGCAGCGCAGAGCTGTACCGTCGCATAGAAGGGGCCTGGTACGGCATAGTGGAGGCCGCCAGGGCTCACGACTGACGACATGTCCGTTTTGGCCCTATAGATTATCCCCTGTGGTGTAATCGGCAGCACTGGGACCTTTGGAGTCCTATGTCCAGGTTCGAGTCCTGGCGGGGGAGCCACAACACACAAAAGCTCGGTTCGGGCCCTGACCTCCCAGGTCAGGGCCCTTCCTCATGTTCGCCCCCCGGCCCCCCGGTATCCTTCGTGCGTCCACCACCCAGAGCCGAAGGGCATATCCGTGAGCGCCAACCGCCCGGCAGCCGTCATCGTCCTCGCAGCGGGTGAGGGCACCCGCATGAAGTCCAAGACCCCCAAGGTGCTGCACGAGATCGCCGGGCGCTCGCTCGTCGGGCACGTCGTGTCCGCCGCGCGTGAGCTGGAGCCCGAGCACCTCGTCGTGGTCGTGGGGCACGCGCGGGAGCAGGTGCGCGGGCACCTGGAGGAGGTGTACCCGGGGACCCGTACCGCCGTGCAGGAGGAGCAGAACGGGACCGGGCACGCGGTGCGGATGGCCCTGGAGGAGCTGGGCGCCGCGCCCGAGGGGACCGTCGTGGTCGTGTGCGGCGACACCCCGCTGCTGTCCGGCGCGACGCTGCAGGCGCTGGCCGAGACGCACGCCGCCGACGGGAACGCCGTCACCGTGCTGACCGCCGAGGTGCCGGACGCGACCGGCTACGGGCGGATCGTGCGGGACGTGGCCACCGGTGCCGTGACCGCGATCGTCGAGCACAAGGACGCCTCCCCGGGCCAGCTGGACATCCGGGAGATCAACTCCGGCGTCTTCGCCTTCGACGGCGCGCTGCTCGCGCAGGCGATCAAGCAGCTGCGGACGGACAACAGCCAGGGCGAGGAGTACCTCACCGACGTGCTGTCGATCCTCCGCGAGGCGGGGCACCGGGTCGGCGCGTCCGTGGCCGCCGACCACCGGGAGATCCTGGGGATCAACAACCGGGTGCAGCTGTCCGAGGCCCGCGCGCTGCTGAACCGGCGGCTCCTGGAGGCCGCGATGACGGCCGGCGTGACCGTGGTCGACCCGTCGTCCGTGATCGTCGACGTGACGGTGACGTTCGAGGCGGACGCCGTGATCCACCCGGGTACGCAGCTGCTGGGCTCGACGCACGTCGCCGAGGACGCCGAGGTCGGGCCGAACACCCGGCTGAAGGACACCACCGTGGGCCGGGGCGCCCGGGTGGACAACACCGTCGCCGACTCCGCCGTGATCGGCGAGGGCGCCTCCGTGGGCCCGTACGCCTACCTCCGCCCGGGCACGAGGCTCGGCGCGAAGGCGAAGGCCGGCACCTACGTCGAGATGAAGAACGCGACGATCGGCGAGGGCACCAAGGTCCCCCATCTGTCGTACGTGGGCGACGCGACGATCGGCGAGTACTCGAACATCGGCGCGGCGAGCGTCTTCGTGAACTACGACGGCGTGGCCAAGCACCACACCACGATCGGGTCCCACTGCCGGACCGGTTCGGACAACATGTTTGTGGCTCCCATCACGATCGGGGACGGCGCCTACACGGCCGCCGGGTCCGTGATCACGAAGGACGTGCCGGCGGGTGCGCTGGCCGTGGCCCGGGGCCAGCAGCGGAATATCGAGGGCTGGGTCGCCCGGAAGCGGCCCGGCAGCGCCGCCGCGCAGGCCGCCGAGGCGACCTCGGAAGGGTCCGCCGGCGCAAGCTGACCGGAAACAGGTACGTCGAACGAGGCGTACCGTGATACGTGCACACAAATTCGGCTGGTTCGCACACGCGCACGGGAGCGCGGGGTCTTGCGGCCAGAGAACAGTCTGAGGAGACAGTGCTGTGACCGGGATCAAGACGACCGGCGAGAAGAAGCTGATGCTCTTCTCCGGCCGCGCCCACCCCGAGCTGGCCGAGGAGGTCGCGCACCAGCTGGGTGTCGGTCTCGTTCCGACCAAGGCGTTCGACTTCGCCAACGGTGAGATCTACGTCCGCTTCCAGGAGTCGGCGCGCGGCGCGGACTGCTTCCTGATCCAGAGCCACACGGCTCCGATCAACAAGTGGATCATGGAGCAGCTGATCATGATCGATGCTCTGAAGCGGGCCTCGGCCCGGAGCATCACCGTGATCGTCCCGTCGTACGGCTACGCCCGTCAGGACAAGAAGCACCGCGGCCGCGAGCCGATCTCGGCCCGTCTGGTGGCGGACCTGATGAAGACGGCCGGCGCGGACCGGATCCTCACCGTGGACCTGCACACGGACCAGATCCAGGGCTTCTTCGACGGCCCGGTGGACCACCTGTCGGCGCTGCCGGTGCTGGCGGACTACGTGGGCGGCAAGGTCGACCGCGAGAAGCTGACGATCGTCTCCCCGGACGCGGGCCGCGTGCGGGTCGCCGACCGCTGGTGCGACCGGCTGGACGCACCGCTGGCGATCGTGCACAAGCGCCGCGACAAGGACGTCGCCAACCAGGTGACCGTCCACGAGGTGGTCGGTGACGTGAAGGGCCGCGTCTGTGTCCTGGTGGACGACATGGTCGACACCGGCGGCACGATCTGCGCGGCGGCCGAGGCGCTCTTCGCGCACGGCGCCGAGGACGTCATCGTGACGGCGACGCACGGCATCCTGTCGGGTCCGGCCGCGGACCGCCTGAAGAACTCGAAGGTCAGCGAGTTCGTGTTCACGGACACGCTGCCGGTGCCGGGTTCGCTGGAGCTGGACAAGATCACGGTGCTGTCGATCGCGCCGACGATCGCGCGCGCGGTGCGCGAGGTGTTCGAGGACGGTTCGGTGACGAGCCTCTTCGAGGAGCACTGAGCCCCGGGGTTCGCTGCGGAATCGCTTCGGAGGGCCGTCTTCCCCGTTCGGGGGAGGCGGCCCTCCGCCGTTCCCGCCGGGCGTGATCCATTTGGGGGGCCGGGGGCGGCCGGGTAGACTGCTGAGGTTGCTCGGCGAGGGAGGCCGCGCCCGTTGAGGGTCGGCGCTCCGTTATCGACGCGCTCTTCGTAGCAGGCCATCGCCAGTCGGCGGCCGGGTGACAGTCGCAATCGTCACCACCATTACGAGGAGTGCACATGTCCGAGGTGAAGCTCGCCGCCGCCGTCCGCACCGAGTTCGGCAAGGGCGCCGCCCGCAAGATCCGTCGTTCCGGCAACGTCCCCGCGGTCGTCTACGGCCACGGCTCGGAGCCGATCCACATCACGCTGCCGACGCACCAGACCACGCTGGCGCTGCGCACCCCGAACGTCCTGCTCTCCCTGGACATCGAGGGCAAGGGTTCCGAGCTGGCCATCCCGAAGGCCGCCCAGCGCGACCCGCTGAAGGGCGACCTGGAGCACGTCGACCTCCTCCTCGTGAAGCGCGGCGAGAAGGTCACCGTCGAGGTTCCGGTCGTCGCCGAGGGCGAGCTGGCCGCCGGCGGCAACCTGCTGGAGCACGTCCTCAACACCCTCTCCGTCGAGGCCGAGGCCACCCACCTGCCCGAGTCCGTGACGGTCTCCGTCGAGGGCCTGGAGGCCGGTGCGTCCGTGACCGCCGCCGACATCGCGCTGCCGAAGGGCGTCACCCTGGTGACCGAGGCCGACGCCGTCGTCCTCCAGGTCCTGGCCGCCCAGGCCGAGGAGCCGGCCGCCGAGGGCGCCGAGGGCGACGAGGCCGCCGAGGCCTGAGCCGTAGGCTCTTGTCCGACGTGACGGGGGGGGGGGGGGGGGGGGGCCCCACCCCCCCTTTATATTTTTATTCGCCATACGACCCGCGGTGATATAGGTATCCGACACCCCCCCCCCCCCCCGCCCCCCGGGGCGCCGCGCCCCCCCCGCGCCTCCGCCTTGGGTATTTTCCCCTGGTGCGGGGGGGGGGGGGCGTGGGCCCCCCCCCCCCCGTTTCTCTTTTTCGACGCGAATCGACGCGAGGAGATATCGGTGACCGACGACGCGAACGCGCCCTGGCTGATCGTCGGCCTCGGCAATCCCGGGCCGGAGTACGCGGGCAACCGCCACAACATCGGCTTCATGGTGGTGGACCTGCTGGCGGAGCGGATCGGCGGGAAGTTCAAGCGGGCGCAGAAGGCGCAGGCGCAGGTCGTGGAGGGCCGGCTCGGTCCGGTGGGCCCGGCCAACCGGCGGGTGGTGCTGGCGAAGCCGATGTCGTACATGAACCTGTCCGGTGGTCCGGTGACGGCGCTGCGGGACTTCTACAAGGTGCCGACCGCGCACGTGGTGGCGGTCCACGACGAGCTGGACATCGACTACGCGACGCTGCGGCTGAAGCTGGGCGGCGGGGACAACGGGCACAACGGCCTGAAGTCGATGACGAAGTCGATGGGTCCCGACTACCACCGGGTGCGGTGCGGGATCGGGCGTCCGCCGGGCCGGATGCAGGTGGCGGACTTCGTGCTGAAGGACTTCTCCTCGACGGAGCGCAAGGAGCTGGACTGGTTCGTGGACCGGTCGGCGGACGCGGTGGAGTGCCTGGTGACGGAGGGCCTGGAGCGGGCCCAGTCGGCGTACAACTCCTGAGCGTCGCCTTTCGGCCGTACGACTGTACGATCGCGGGTCATGACGCACGTCCGGAACGCCGCCATGGTTCTCGTCGCCGTCCTGCTCGTCGTGGCGGGGGTGTGGGCGTCGTGGGGTTCGGCGCAGCACGTCCTGCTGGCGAAGGGGCGTGAGCACGGGACGCTGACGGTGACGGCGTGCACGGACGAGCGGTGCTCCGGTACGTACGCGCCGGAGGACGCCGGTTCGTCGCGGCGGACGCTGGCGGTGGAGCGGTCGGTGGCGGCGGGGCCGGGGTCGGTGATCCCGGTGGTGGTGAAGCCGGGCACGGACGAGGGCGTACGGACCGGCTGGGGCGGCGGGTTGCACGCGTGGCTGCCGCTGGGCGGGGCGCTGGTGCTGGCCGCGCCGCTGGTGGCGGGGGGTCTGCGGCTGCGGCGGACGGCCTGGTCGCTGGCGGGCGCGGGGGCCGGTCTGTGGGTGGCGGCGTTCGTCGCGCTCTGACGGGCCGCAAGGTCCGACCGGATTCAACCAGTTCCTGGCGGGATCGTTATGCCCCTCTGGGTTAAGCGTGGCTTAAAGCGACGGATAGGCTGCCCCCGCCACCTCCCACGGCATCCCTCATCCCACAGATGGACGACTGCACATGCGACGCTCCCTGATTCCCGCCGCCACGCTTGTCGCGGCCATGGCGGGCTCCCTGATCCTGGCGCCGACGGCGTTCGCGTCGGGTTCGGGCAACGAGATCACGCTCAACCAGAAGCTGCCGATCAAGGCCGCGGACTACCAGCAGGGCGAGTGCCCGGACAGCATCCCGGCGGGCCAGGACGGGTGGCACTTCGTGCTGCCCGGCAACGACGCCGAGTTCGTCAAGCTGACGGTCACCTTCGAGCCCGGTGGCACGCAGGTCATCGAGGACTTCAGCGGCTTCGGCAACCCGGTGGGCAAGCACGCGTACGTGGCTTCCCCGGCCGGCGCCGAGCTGAAGGAGGTCTCGGCCACGGTCGACGGCACCACCCCGCAGGACGAGTTCCAGCTCTCCCACACCTGCGCGTCGGAGGGTGAGACCACCACGGGCGGTGCCACCGGCGAGACCACGGGTGAGACCACCACGGGTGAGACGACCGGCGAGACCACCACCGGTGAGACCACCACCGGTGAGACCACGACCGGTGAGACCACCACGGGCGAGACCACGACCGGTGAGACCACCACGGGCGAGACCACCACCGGTGAGACCACCACGGGCGAGACCACGACGGGCGAGGCCACCGCCACCGGTGAGACCACGACCGGCGAGTCGACCGCCACGGGCGAGACCACCGCGACCGGCGGTTCCACCACCGGCGAGACCACGACCACCGGCGAGACCACCGCCACGGGCGAGGTCAAGGGCGAGACCGACACCAAGGGCGGCTCCGAGGAGGGCAACCTCGCGGAGACCGGTTCGAGCGCGCCGGTCGGCGTGCTGGCCGGCGTGGCCGCCGCGCTCGCGGCCGCCGGTGCGTTCCTGGTGCTGCGCCGTCGCAAGGCCGCGCAGAACTGACGTACCCCGCTCATGAGAAGTGCCCCGACGGGATTCCCGTGGGGGCACTTCTCATGTCCGGTGGCGTCAGCCGGTGTTGCGGAGGCCCGCGGCCACGCCGTTGACGGTGAGGAGCAGGGCCCGGGCGAGCAGCGGGTCCGGCTCTTCGCCGGCCTCGGCGGCGGCCCGCTGGCGGGCGAGCAGCGCGACCTGGAGGTAGGAGATCGGGTCCAGGTAGGCGTCGCGGATGGCGAAGGTCTGCTGGAGGACGGGGTGGGAGTCGAGCAGCTTCTCGCCTCCGGTGACCTTGAGGACCTCCTCGACGGTGAGCGCGTGCTCCGCCTCGATGGCCTCGAAGACGTGCTTGAGCTCGTCGGGGACGAGGGTGTCGACGTAGTGGCGGGCGATCCGCAGGTCGGTCTTCGCCAGCGTCATCTCGACGTTGGAGAGGAAGTTGCGGAAGAAGTGCCACCGCTCGTGCATCTCGCCGAGGACCGCTTCGAGGCCGGCCTCGCGCAGGGCCTTGAGGCCGGAGCCGACGCCGTACCAGCCGGGGACGATCTGGCGGGACTGGGTCCAGCCGAACACCCACGGGATGGCGCGGAGTCCGTCGAGGGAGACGCCGGAGCCGGGGCGGCGGGCGGGCCGTGAGCCCAGGTGCAGGTCGGCGAGCTGGTCGACGGGGGTGGAGGCGAGGAAGTACGCCGGCAGGCCGGGGTCCTCGACGAGCTTGCGGTACGCGGTGTGGGCGGCCTCCGAGACGGTGTCCATGGCCGCGTCCCAGCGGGCCAGGGCCTCGTCGGACTGGCGGGGCGCGGTGTGCAGGGCGGACGCCTGGAGGGTGGCGGCGACCGTCAGCTCCAGGTTCTCCCGGGCGAGGGAGGGGATGAGGTACTTGTCGGAGATGACCTCGCCCTGCTCGGTCACCTTGATCTCGCCCTCCAGGGTGCCCCAGGGCTGGGCGAGGATGGCGTCGTGCGAGGGGCCGCCGCCGCGGCCGACGGTGCCGCCGCGGCCGTGGAAGAGCCTCAGCCGGACCCCGTACCGGTGGGCGACGTCCCTCAGCCTCCGCTGGGCGCGGTGGATCTCCCACTGGCTGGTGGTGATGCCGCCGAACTTGGAGGAGTCGGAGTAGCCGAGCATGACCTCCTGGACGTCGCCGCGCAGCGAGACGAGGCGCCGGTAGGAGGGGTCGGCGAGCATGTCGTTGAGGATGACGTCGGCGGCCTTGAGCTCGTCGGTGGTCTCCAGCAGCGGGACGATGCCGATCTTGGCCCAGCCGGCGTGGAGGTCGATGAGGCCGGCCTCGCGGGCGAGGACGGTGGCGGCGAAGACGTCGTCGGCGCCCTGGCACATCGAGATGATGTAGGACTCGATGACCTCGGGGCCGAAGCGCTCGAAGGCTTCCTTGATGGTGTGGAAGACGCCGAGGGTCTTCTGGCCGGGGGCGTCGAGCGGCGCCGGGGTGGGGGCGAGCGGCCGGCGGGAGCGGAGTTCCTTGGCGAGCAGCTTCTGCCGGTAGTCGCGCGGCATGTCGGAGTACCGCCAGGACTCCTCGCCGAGTCGGTCGAAGAGCTGGCCGAGGGCGTGGTGGTGGGCGTCGGCGTGCTCGCGGACGTCCATGGTGGCGAGCTGGAGGCCGAAGGCCGCGAGGGTGCGGATGGTGCGGTCCATGCGGCCGTCGGCGAAGAGGCCGCCGCGGTGCTCGCGCAGGGAGGTCTGGATGAGGGTGAGGTCGCGGATGAGTTCGGCGGTGCCGAGGTAGTCGCGGCCGTCCTGGTGGGGGGTGCCGGAGGCGAGGCGTGCGCGGGTGTTGAGGAGCTTCTGGCGGACGCAGGTGGCCTTGAGGCGGTACGGCTCCTCGGCGTTGAGCCGCTTGTAGCGGGGGCTGATCTCGGGGAGGAGGTCCAGGTCGCGCTGGAGGGAGTCCAGGAGTTCCTGGGTGGCTCCGGTGTAGCGGATGGAGTTGGAGAGCAGTCCGCGCAGGAAGTCGATGAGCTCCAGGGCGTCGGTGATGCCGTGCTCGTGCTGGAGGATCAGGACGTCCCAGGTGACCTGGGGGGTGACGTTGGGGTTGCCGTCGCGGTCGCCGCCGATCCAGGTGCCGAAGGTGAGCGGGCGGGTGCCGGCGGGGAGCTCGAAGCCGACGCGCTCCAGTTCGGCGGCGAGGTCCTCCAGGACGTCGCCGACGGCTCCCGCGTGCAGCTCGTCGAGGTAGTAGATGGCGTTGCGGGCCTCGTCGGCGGGCTCGGGGCGGACGACGCGGAGTTCGTCGGTCTGCCAGATGAGGTCGATGTTCTCGGCGAGCCGGAGGTCGTGGCGGCGCCGGTCGGCCTCGATGACCGGGCTCTCCAGGAGGGCGCCGATGCGGCGGAGCTTGTTGAGGACGGAGCGGCGGGCGGCCTCGGTGGGGTGCGCGGTGAAGACGGGGCGCACGTTGAGGTTCTTGACCGTCTCGCGGACGTGGGCGGGGTCGCCGTCCTTGAGCATGTCGGCGGTGCGGGCGATGAGCCCGCCCTCGGCGGCGCGCTTCTCGCGGAGCTCGCGGCCGCGGTGGACCTGCTCGGTGACGTTGGCGAGGTGGAAGTAGGTGGAGAAGGCGCGGACGAGCTTGGCGGCCGTCTCCAGTTCGACGCCGCGGAGCAGCTCGGCTGCGGCGTCGCCGTCCTCTCGGGTGAGGCGGCGTACCTTCTCGACGAGGTCGAGGAGCTCGTGGCCCTCCTGGCGCACGAGGGTCTCGCCGAGCAGGTCGCCCAGTCGGCGGATGTCGGCGCGCAGCTCGGCGTTGGTGGTGGGAGTCTGGTCGGCACTGCTCACAGGTGCGGCTCCTTGCAGTGTTCAAGCACGTCTGGAGGGTTCTGGAGGCTTGCGGACCGCGCTGTCCGACGGTCCCAGGATAGGTGTCCGATCCCTGGACGTCGGCGAGCCCCCCGCTTGTGCCCTCTTGCCGCGTGCCGCCGCGCTGCCATACTTACGTCGCCGTAGGTTACGCAGCCGTAGCCTCGGCCTGATCTTTACCGTACGCACCCTCACCCTCACCCCCCAGGGGACACGCATGACCATCAGCCCCGAGGTGACCTCGGCGTCCGAGGCGACCGATCCGGTCCCGGCCCTGCCCTCCGCCACGCTCGGCGGGGACAGCAAGCGTTCCATCGAGCAGATCACCCTGCTGCTGTTCATCACGGTGCCGTTCGCGGCGCTGGTGGCGGCGGTGCCGCTGGCGTGGGGCTGGGGGGTGAGCTGGCTGGATCTGGGGCTGATGACGGCGATGTACTACATCGGCTGCCACGGCATCACGATCGGCTTCCACCGGTACTTCACCCACGGTTCGTTCAAGGCGAAGCGGCCGCTGCGGATCGCGCTGGCGATCATGGGCTCGCTGGCGGTGGAGGGGCCGCTGGTGCGGTGGGTGGCGGACCACCGCAAGCACCACAAGTTCTCGGACGCGGAGGGCGACCCGCACTCGCCGTGGCGGTTCGGGGAGACGGTGCCGGCGCTGATGAAGGGCCTGTGGTGGGCGCACATCGGCTGGATGTTCGACGAGGAGCAGACGCCGCAGCACAAGTACGCGCCGGATCTGATCAAGGACCCGGCGATCCGGCGGATCTCGCGCCAGTTCGTGCTGTGGACGATCGTGTCGCTGGCGATCCCGCCGGTGGTGGGCGGTCTGGTGACGTGGTCGTGGTGGGGCGCGTTCACGGCGTTCTTCTGGGGCTCGCTGGTCCGGGTGGCCCTGCTGCACCACGTGACGTGGTCGATCAACTCGATCTGCCACGCGGTGGGCAAGCGTCCGTTCAAGTCGCGCGACCGTTCGGGGAACGTGTGGTGGCTGGCGGTGCTGTCGTGCGGCGAGTCGTGGCACAACCTGCACCACGCGGACCCGACGTCGGCCCGGCACGGGGTGCTGAGGGGGCAGGTCGACTCCAGCGCCCGGCTGATCCGCTGGTTCGAGCTGGCGGGCTGGGCGACGGACGTGCGGTGGCCGGCGCAGTCCCGTATCGACGCCCGGCGCCAGGCCTCGCCCGCCGACGCGGCATGATGGATGACGTGGCGATCGACGGCAGTTCCAGCAGCAGCAGCGAGCAGAAGCCCCGGCGTGGCCGCCGGGTGAGGATGACCGGCGCCGAGCGCCGGGAGCAGCTTCTGGACATCGGCCGGACGCTCTTCGCGGAGAAGGGCTTCGAGGGCACGTCGGTGGAGGAGATCGCGGCCAAGGCCGGGGTGTCGAAGCCGGTGGTGTACGAGCACTTCGGCGGCAAGGAGGGGCTGTACGCGGTCGTGGTCGACCGGGAGATGCGGCAGCTGCTCGACGGCGTGACGGGGGCGCTGACCGCCGGCCATCCGAGGGAGCTGCTCGAACAGGCGGCCTTCGCCCTTCTGGACTACATCGAGAACTACACGGACGGGTTCCGGATCCTGGTCCGGGACTCGCCGGTGGCGCAGTCGACGGGCACCTTCGCGTCGCTGATCAGCGACATCGCCACGCAGGTCGAGGACATCCTGGGGCTCGAGTTCAAGGCCCGCGGCTTCGACCCGAAGCTGGCGCCGCTGTACGCGCAGGCCCTGGTCGGGAGCGTGGCGCTGACCGGCCAGTGGTGGCTGGACGTGCGGAAGCCGAAGAAGGCCGAGGTGGCGGCGCACCTGGTGAACCTGGCGTGGCACGGCCTGGACGGTCTGGAGCAGAAGCCGCGGCTGATAGGGCACCGGAAGAACTGAGCGCCTGTTCGGGCCCGGCGGCTTTCCGCCGGGCCCGACCTGACGGATCACGAAAAGATTCGTTGCCGCCTCAACGATCAACGCTATGATCCCCCCACATCCGGGGGGGTGTTTCGCCCTCCGCACGTGGCCCGTGTGTGCCGTGCGGAGGTGGTGCGGAGCCCTGACCTGGATACCTGTTCTCACGTTCCCCAGGGGGGGATCATTTTGCGTACCGCTTTCTCCGGGCGCGCCCGGCGTGTCGCCGCGTGCACCGCGCTCGCCCTCTCCGCCGGCATGCTGCTGGCGACCCCCGCGTCGGCGGACTCGCCGGCGCCGCGTCCGTCGGCCGAGAAGCCGGCCGTCTCGTCCGAGGTGCCGAAGCGGGCGCTGCTGCCCGCGGCCGAGGGCCGGGCGGGCGCCGCCGCGGCCGGCGCGATCGACCCGCTGCTGTCGGACTTCGACGGTGACGGCTACGAGGACACGCTGCTGCGTTCGATCAACCGCAAGGTGTACGCGGCGACGACCACGTCCACCGGCTACGACGGCGAGTTCGCCCTGGGCTCCCGGGCGGAGGTCGCCAAGGACCTCGTCCCGATCGGCAACCAGGGCGGTTCGACCGGTCCCGAGGTGCTCGTCCTCTCCGAGAACGGCACGATGACGATGTACCAGGACGCGGGCTACTCCGGCTCGTACTCCGAGTCCGTCGTCGGCACGGGCTGGCAGATCTACAACAAGGTCGTCTCGCCGGGCGACGTGAACGGCGACGGCCGCGCGGACGTGCTCGCCCGTACGCACGCCGGCGAGCTGTACCTGTACCTGGGCACCGGGCACATGACCGGCCCGCTCTCCACCCGGAAGCGGATCGGCGGCGGCTGGGGCGGCTACGACCAGGTGGTCGGCGTGGGTGACAACACGGGGGACGGCGTCGCCGACGTGTACGCCCGTGACTTCACCGGCCGGCTGTGGTTCTACGCCGGCACCGGCGACCTGAGCCGCCCGTTCTCCACCCGCCGGTACATCGGCCAGGGCTGGGAGATCTACAACCAGCTGGTCCCCGCGGGCAACGGCCGGCTGGGCGCCCGGGACAACGCCGGCACCGTGTACACGTACACCACCCGGGGCGGCGGCATCCTCTCCCCGCGGGTGAAGTCCAGCGACACGGGCGGCTGGTCCGGCGTGGCGCAGTTCGCGAACGCCGGCAGCATCCCGACGACGGGCAAGGAGGGCATCATCGCCCGCTCGAACGGCGGGACGCTGTACTGGTACACGAACACGACGCGCGGCGTCCTGTTCCCGCGTCAGCAGTACGGCTCGGAGGGCGGCTGGGCCGGCGCCAACCTCACCCACCTCTCGTCGCTGAACCCGGACGCCGCGTCCGACTTCGCCGAGGTGTACCAGGGCGGCCTGTACGTCGACAACACGCTGATCGGCTGGGGCTGGGGCGCGTACAACGCCCTGGTCGGCCCGGGCGACCTGAGCGGCGACGGCAAGGGCGACCTGCTGGCGCGCGACAAGAACGGCGTCCTGTACCTGTACAAGGGCAACGGCCACGGCACCGCGTTCTCCTCCCGGATCCGGGTCGGCGACGGGTGGAGCGCGTACAACAAGCTGCTCGGCGCCGGCGACTACACCGGTGACGGCCGCACGGACCTGCTGGCCCGGTCCAAGGCCGGCGACCTGTACCTGTACGCGGGTACGGGCAAGGCGAGCGCGCCCTTCAAGGGCCGGGTGAAGATCGGCGGCGGCTGGGGCGGCTACAAGCACCTGGTGGCGGCCGGCGACCTGAACGCCGACGGCAAGGGGGACCTGCTGGCCGGCACGTCCGGCGGCGCCCTGTACCGCTACACGAACACCACGCCCGGCAAGTTCGCGCCGCGCGCCTACCTCGGTACCGGCTTCCAGGTCTACAACCTGATGGGCTGACGCCTTCGGGCCCCGGGGGGGTGCCCCGTGCCGGTTTTCCGGTGCGGGGCACCCCGTTTTTTATCCGTTCGCCTGGGTGTCGGTGGGGCGCGTTACACTCACGCTCATATCCGGGTGGATGTTCGCCCCGCGCACGCGCGTACGCGTGCGAAGGCGTCGCGAACCTGCCGGGATACCTCTTTCTCTTCGTTCCCCAGGGGGGGATCTCTTGCGCTCCATGTTCTCCGGGCGTGGCCGCCGCGTCGCCGCGTGCACCGCTCTCGCCCTCTCCGCCGGCATGCTCCTGGCGACCCCGGCCTCGGCCGACGACTCCGACTCGGCCGCGCGCCTCTTCGCCGAGAAGCGGCCGGCCGCCACCGACGGCCCCAAGAAGAGCCTCTCGCTGCCGCAGGCGGGGTCGACCCGCGCCGGCGCCCTGGCCGCCGAGGCCGTCTCGCCGCTCCTGTCCGACCTGGACGGCGACGGCGTCGAGGACATCATCTACCGCGACGAGTACGGCCTGCTGAACTCGGTCGTCGGCGACGTCACGTGGCCGTTCGGCGACTGGAGCGCCACGGCGGCCACGCTGGACATCGTCCCGATCGGCAACCAGGGCGGCAGCACCCTGCCCGAGGTGCTCACCGTCTCCACGGACGGCGTCCTCACGCTCCACAAGGACAACAGCGAGACCGGCAGCGTCGACGCGGAGGGCAACCCGCGTCCCGGCGTCCGCGTGGGCGGCGGCTGGCAGATCTACAACAAGATCGCCTCTCCCGGTGACGTGAACGGCGACGGCCGGGCCGACGTGATCGCCCGCACCCCGGCCGGTCAGCTGTACGTCTACATCGCCACCGGCGACCTGACCAAGCCGCTCGGCACCCGCATCCTCGTCGGCTCGGGCTGGGGCGCGTACGACCAGCTCGTGGGCCTCGGCGACGCCAACGGCGACGGCAAGGGCGACCTGTACGCCCGCGACACCACCGGCACGCTCTGGTTCTACCTGGGCACCGGCGACAAGACCAAGCCGTTCGCCACCCGCAAGTCCATCGGCGGCGGCTGGAACGTCTACACCCAGCTCGTGGCCGGCGGCGACGGCAGCCTGCTGGGCCGTGACCTCGGCGGCACGCTCTACTACTACGCGCCCAACGGCAACGGCACCCTCGCCGGCCGCATCAAGGCGAGCGAGACGGCCGCCTGGTCGGACGCCGCCCAGATCGCCAACTCGGGCACCATCCCGTACCTGGGCCGCGACGGCGTCCACGCGCTGACCTCGGGCGGTTCCTGGTACTGGTACCAGAACACCACCACGGGCAAGCTGGCCCCGCGCCTCGCCATCGACGAGGAGAACTCGTTCCCGGGCGAGAACATCTTCGGCGTGTCGTCGATGAACAACGACGGCTCGTCCGACCTCGGTCACATCACCTCCGGCTACTTCTTCATCGACGGTGAGGAGATCGGCGCCGGCTGGAACATCTACAACTCCGTCGTCGGCCCCGGCGACCTGACCGGCGACGGCAAGGGCGACATCATCGCCCGGGACAAGAGCGGCGTCCTGTACCTGTACAAGGGCAACGGCCTGGGCACCTCCCTCGCCACCCGCGTGAAGGTCGGCACCGGCTGGCAGATCTACAACAAGATCATCGGTGCCGGTGACTACACCGGTGACGGCCGCACGGACATCGTGGCCCGCACCACCGGCGGCGACCTGTACGTCTACCCGGGCACCGGCAGCGCCACCGCCCCCTTCGGCACCCGCAAGCTGGTCGGCTCCGGCTGGGGCGGCTTCAAGCAGCTCGCCTCCCCCGGCGACCTGAACGCGGACGGCAAGGGCGACCTCATCGCCGTGAACGGCGCGGGCGAGCTGGTCCGCTACCTGAACACGGCGCCGTCGAAGTTCGTCTCGGCCAAGATCGGCACGGGCTTCCAGATCTACAACCGCATCGGCTGACGCCACCCGGCACGCCACGGCCGCCCCGCACCGGACACCCCGGGGGGGGGGGCGGCCGCTTTTTCCGGGCCGGACGGTCAGCCGGGTTTGCGGGCCACCGCGAAGACGCGGCGGAAGGGGAAGACCGTGCCGTGGGGGCCCTGGGGGTAGGCGTCGCGGAGGAGGGCGCGGTACTGGGAGAGGAACGCCTCGACCGCTTCGTGGTCGTCGCCGAGGGTGGTGAGGACCGGGCGGAGGGCCGTGCCCTTGACCCAGTCCAGGACGGCGTCCTCGCCCTGGAGGAGCTGGCAGTAGACGGTCTCCCAGACGTCGGTCTCGCAGCCGAGGGCGGTGAGGCGGGCGAGGTAGTCGGCCGGTTCGAGGATGTGGACGAAGCGGCGGCCCTGGTCGTGGAGGCGTGCGCGCCACTCGGGGAGGGCGCAGAGCTCGCCGAGCAGGGCGTGGCTGGGGGAGGTGAAGTTGGCGGGGACCTGGAAGGCGAGGGTGCCGCCGGGGCGGAGGCCGTCGATCCAGGACGCGAAGGACTCGGGGTGGTTGGGGACCCATTGGAGGGCCGCGTTGGAGACGATCAGGTCGTAGGGCTCGGTGGGGGTCCAGTGGGCGGCGTCGGCGGGGCGGAAGTCGAGCCAGCCGCCGCCGGAGGTGGTGCCGGCCCAGTCCTTCTCGGCCTGTTCGAGCATCTCGGGCGAGAGGTCGAAACCGGTGATGTGGGCGTCGGACCAGCGGTCGGCGAGGAGGGCCGTGACGTTGCCGGGACCGCAGCCGAGGTCGGCGATGCGGGCGGGGCGGCCGTGGCCGGGGAGCGGGGGTATTCGGTGGAGGAGGTCGAGGAAGGGGCGGGTGCGGTGGGTGGCGTGGCGGAGGTACTGCCGTGGGTCCCACACCGGTGCGACGGCGGAGTCGACGGAATGCATGTTCGAAGTCCCCTTGCAGGCGAGAGTCGGCCAAACGGAACCGGTTCCGGCCGGGTCTCTTCCCCATAGTTGCGGGAACTATATCTCGATGTCGAGATTCATGGCATCAAGAAACTCGAATACAAGAGACTTTATGTCAACAGACCCACTACACTGATCACATGGAGGACGAGGTCGACCGTCTGGTCGCTGCATGGCGCCGAGAGCGCCCGGACCTCGACGTGGAACCGTTGGAGGTCCTCAGCCGCGTCTCCCGGCTGGCCCGGCACCTCGACCGCGCCCGCCGCCTCGCCTTCTCGGAGCACCAGCTGGAGCCCTGGGAGTTCGACGTCCTCACCTCGCTGCGCCGCGCCGGAGCCCCGTACCAGCTCTCCCCCGGCCAGCTCCTCACCCAGACCCTGGTCACCTCCGGCACCATGACCAACCGCATCGACCGGCTCACCAAGAAGGGCCTGGTCGAGCGGCTGCCCGACCCCAGCGACCGGCGCGGGGTGCTGGTCCGGCTCACCCCCGAGGGGCGCGACCGGGCCGACGAGGCGCTGGCCGGGCTGCTCGCCCAGGAGCGGGCCATCCTCGCCCAGCTCACCCGCCCCCAGCGCGCCGAACTGGCCGCCCTGCTACGCCGGCTGACCGCCCCGTTCGACAACGTTCCCGGCTAGCTCCGGCAGCGGCGCCGGGCCGACGCCCGCCCGCCGGGCCAGGGCCACCGCCGCCAGCGTCGAGTGGACGCCCAGCTTCCCCAGCACGTTCTGCATGTGCGTACGGACCGTGTGCGGGGAGAGGAAGAGCCGCTCCGCCACCGCCTTCCGGCCGAGCCCCGCCACCATGCAGCGCAGCACCTCCCGCTCGCGCGGGGTCAGCGACTCCACCAGCCGCTCGCTCTCCGTCCGGTGCTTCCGGGCCGCCGTCAGCTCCCGCAGCACCCCCGTGAGCAGCGCCGGCGGCAGATGCGTCTCGTCCCGCAGCACCCCCCGGACCACGGCGAGCAGCCGCTGGAGCGAGCAGTCCTTCGCCACCCAGCCGGAGGCTCCCGCCTGGAGCGCGAGCGCGGCCCTGCGGGGGTCGTCCCGCTCGGCGAGCACCACCGCGCGGACCCCGGGCTGGGCCTTCCGCACCCCGGCGACCAGCGCGATCCCGTCCACCGCGGGCTCGCCCTCCGGGGCCGGCGGCGGGGACGGCACGGCCGCGGGCGCCGCGCCCAGGTCGGCGTCGACGAGCAGCACGTCGAAGCGGCGGCCCTCCGCGACCCCCCGGTCCAGACAGCGCAGGGCGGCGGGACCGCTGCCCGCCGCGGCGACGTCGACGTCCGGCTCGGCCGCGAGCGCGGCGGCCAGCGACTCGGCGAAGACGCGGTGGTCGTCCACCACCAGGACCCGGATTCGTGCCACGGACACCCCCAAGTGTCGAGGAGAGACCGGCGCGGTACGACGCCGGGGGCGGGTCCGTCGGGTGCACGGCCGCCGCCGTGCCCTGACTGCTACCCCGCTCCCGGCGCCGTACCCGACGGGTCTCGCTCCCCTGAACGGCACCGGCCCCCACCGGTGCTGCCCCACAGAGTAGGGGCGGGGCGGCACCGTGGGGGCCGATTGGCGGAAGTGTCCGAAGTCGGCCGTCCGTGTGACCGGACGGTGGCTCCGAGACGGGGGGCGCCCGCCGAGGGGACGGCCGGGAAGATCCCCGGCTCCGCGTACCCGGCGGCGGCGAACGCCTTCCGGACCGCCGTGCCGATCTCCTCCGCCCGGTCCGCCTCGACCAGGACCACCGCCGAGCCGCCGAAGCCGCCGCCGGTCATCCGGGCGCCCAGCGCCCCGGCCGCGTTCGCCGCCTCGACCACCAGGTCCAGCTCCGGGCAGGAGACCCGCAGGTCGTCCCGGAGCGAGGCGTGGCCCTCGGTGAGGACCGGGCCGACCGCGCGGGTCGCGCCGGCGTCGAGCAGGGCGATCACCCGGACCACCCGGTCGTTGTCCGAGACCACGTGCCGGACGTACCGCCGCATCGTCCCGTCGCCCAGCCGGTCGAGCGCGGCGGGCAGATGCGCGGCGTCCACCTCGCGCAGGGCGCTCACCCCGAGCGCCCGCGCGCCCGCTTCACAACCGGCGCGCCGCTCGGCGTACGCGCCGTCCCCGAGCGCGTGCTTCACGCGGGTGTCGACGACGAGCAGTGCGAGCCCGTCGGCGGCGAGGTCGAAGGGCACCTGGCGGTACGACAGGTCCCGGGTGTCGAGGTGCAGGGCGTGGCCCTCCTCGGCGCAGGCGGAGGCCATCTGGTCCATGACGCCGCAGGGCACGCCGACGAAGGCGTTCTCGGCGCGCTGGGCGATCCGGGCCAGCTCGGGGCGGCCGAGACCGAGGCCGAAGAGGTCGTTCAGGGCGAGGGCGGTGACGACCTCCAGGGCGGCCGAGGAGGAGAGTCCGGCGCCGGTCGGCACGGTCGACGCGAGGTGGACGTCGGCGCCGGTCACCGGGTGCCCGGCCGCCCGCAGCGCCCAGACGACGCCGGCCGGGTAGGCGGCCCAGCCGCTGCCGGAGAGCGGTTCGAGGGTGTCGACGTCGAGCTGGACGATGCCGCCGGCCCCGAAGTCGGCGGAGCCGGAGTGCAGCCGCAGGACGCCGTCGTCGCGGCGGGAGACGGCGGCGACGGTGGTGTGCGGCAGGGCGAGCGGCAGCACGAAGCCGTCGTTGAAGTCGGTGTACTCCCCGATGAGGTTGACCCGCCCGGGGGCGGCCCAGACGCCGTCGGGCGCGGCGCCGTACAGCGCCTCGAAGTCGGCGGCGACGCTCATGCGTTCTCCTCCTGGCGGCGGCGGGCGAAGGCCCAGGCGTCGGCGACGACGTCGGCGAGGTCCGGGCGGGACGGGATCCAGCCGAGCCGCTCGCGGGCGGCCTCGGCGGAGGCGACCAGGACGGCGGGGTCGCCGGGGCGGCGCGGGGCGGTGAGCTCCGGGATCGGGTGGCCGGTGACCTTGCGGACGGTCTCGATCACCTCGCGGACGGAGAAGCCGTTGCCGTTGCCGAGGTTGCAGATCAGGTGGTCGCCGGCGGTCATCGCGTCCAGGGCCAGCAGGTGGGCCTCGGCGAGGTCGGCGACGTGGATGTAGTCGCGGACGCAGGTGCCGTCGGGGGTCGGGTAGTCGTCGCCGTAGACGGAGATCGCCTCGCGGCGGCCGAGGGCGACCTGGAGGACGAGCGGGATCAGGTGGGACTCGGGGTCGTGGCGCTCGCCGAGCGGACCGTACGCCCCGGCGACGTTGAAGTAGCGCAGCGAGACGGCGGCGAGGCCGTGCGCGGCGCATTCGCCGGTGATCATGTGGTCGACGGCCAGCTTGCTCGCCCCGTACGGGTTGGTGGGGGCGGTCGGCGCGGTCTCGGTGATCGGCACGGTCTCCGGCTCGCCGTAGGTGGCGGCGGTGGAGGAGAAGACCAGTCGGCGGACGCCGGCGGCGCGCATCGCGGCGAGCAGCGCCATGGTGCCGCCGACGTTGTTCTCCCAGTACTTCTCCGGCGCGGTGACGGACTCGCCGACCTGCGAGAAGGCGGCGAAGTGCAGGACGCCGTCGTAGGAGCCGTCGAGCCACCGGGCGGCGTCCTGGACCCGGCCCTCGACGAACTCGGCGCCGGCCGGGACGCCTTCGCGGAAGCCGGTGGAGAGGTCGTCGAGGACGGTGACGCGGTGGCCCCGCTCCAGGAGGTGGGCGGCGACCACGCTGCCCACATAGCCCGCCCCGCCCGTGACCAGGTACTTCTTGGAAGTCGTCATGCGCTTGCCACCTCTCGGATGCGCCGGGCCGCGTCCTCCGGCCGGATGTCGTTCATGAACGCGCCCATGCCGGACTCGGTGCCCGCGAGGAACTTCAGCCTGCCGGAGGCGCGCCGGACGGTGAACAGCTCCAGGTGCAGTCCGAAGTCCTCCCGCCGCTCGTCCGTGAACGGCGCCTGGTGCCAGGCGGCGATGTAGGGCGTGGGCGGCTCCGCCGGGCCGAAGATCCGGTCGAAGCGCCTCAAGAGTTCCAGATAGACCTGTGCGAAGTCCGCCCGGGCGGCCTCGTCGAGGGCGAGCAGGTCGGGGACGCGCCGGGTGGGGTGGAGGTGGACCTCGTACGGCCACTTGGCGGCGTACGGGACGAAGGCGATCCAGTGCTCGCTCTCCAGGACCACCCGTTCGGCGGCGGCGCGCTCGCGGGCGACGAGGTCGTCGAAGAGGTTCCGGCCGGTCTCCCGGCGGTGCTCGTCGACGCGGCGGCGGGTCAGGGCGGTGCGGGGGGTGACGTACGGGAAGGCGTAGATCTGGCCGTGCGCGTGGGGCAGGGTGACGCCGATCTCCCGGCCCCGGTTCTCGAAGCAGTAGACCTGTTCGACGCCGGGGAGGGCGGAGAGCTCGGCGGTGCGGTCCGTCCAGGCGTCGAGGACGAGGCGGGCCCGCTCCTCGGTGAGGTCGGCGAAGGAGGCGGTGTGGTCGTCGGTGAAGCAGACGACCTCGCAGCGGCCGAGGCCGCCGGAGAGGGAGGGGAAGCGGTTCTCGAAGACCGCGACCTCGTAGCCCTCCTCGGGGATCTCGCTCTCGTGCCCGTCCCGGGCCGGGCAGAGCGGGCAGGCGTCGGCCGGCGGGAGGTAGGTGCGGCTCTGCCGGTGGGAGGCGACGGCGACGTGGTCGCCGGTCAGCTCGTCGTACCGGATCTCCGAGCGGGAGGTGACGGGGGCGAGCGGGCGGGGGTCGACGGCGGTGCGGACGGCGTCGTCGCGGCTGTCGTAGTAGATCAGCTCGCGCCCGTCGGCGAGCGTGGTGACGGTCTTCTTCACGGGGTGCCCTCCGGGCGCGATCAAACAGAACCACGCACAAAGAATCACAACCGAACATCGGAGTCAATGGCGATGCCCCGCACCGGCGGGAACCCGACGTCAGTGCGGGCGGCGCTGCCCCGGCACCGCGCGGTCCAGGAGGCCCGTGCGGGCCGCCAGTGCCGCCGCCTCCAGGCGCGAGCCCACGTCGAGCTTCATCAGCACCCGCTGGACGTGCGTCCGCGCGGTGCTCGGCGCGATCCCCATCCCCGCCGCGATCAGCCGGGTGTCCTCGCCCTCCGCGACCCGCACCAGGACCTCCACCTCCCGGTGGGTCAGCAGCCGCAGCAGCCGCTGCGCCTCGTCGTCCGGCTGCGCCGCAGGGTTCAGCAGCTCCGCGAAGGCCCCCGCGAGCAGCTGCGGCGCCACCGCCGCCTCCCCCGCCCGCGCCTTCAGCAGCGCCCGCTCGACGCCCTCGATCCGCTCGTCGTGCCGGACGTACCCCGAGGCCCCGGCCGCGAAGGCCGCCGCGATCCCGCGCGGCGACGGCACCGGCCCCAGCACCACCACGGCCACCTGCGGGCGCTCCCGCTTGATCCGCGCGACCGGGTCGAAGGCCCCGGGCGCGGCCGGCGCGGCCGTGCCGAAGAGGCAGACCTCCGGCGCCCGGCCGACCACGACCTCCGCCGCCCCCGCCGCCGGCGCGGCCGCCGCGAGCACCCGGTGCCCGCGCAGCTTCAGTGCCGAGGCGAGCGCCTCCGCGTGCAGGCGGTGGTCGTCCACGACCACGAGCCGAACGCCCATCCCGTCATCCCCCATCCCCCGGGCGTGCCGTCCCCCGGCACCTCTGACCCGGCAAGCTACACGCTCCCCCGCCCCACGGCCCGTCAACCTCCGTGCCCCGAAAGGGGGATGTCTGGCATGATCACCTCACTCGCGCCGAAAGGAACACCCATGCGCATGCGACGTCGCACCGTCGCCCTGGCCGCCGCCGCGGCCGCCCTCGCGATCCCCGCCACGGCCGGCAGCGCCCAGGCCGCCGCGCCCAACAGCGAGGTGTACCTGACCACCGGCTACGCCAAGGTCGTCGCCGGCTGGACGTGGCGCGCCGACCGCCTCGACCCGGTCATGATGTCCGTCCAGGACACCAACCCGGACGGCTACGCCGTCGCCTTCCGCCTGGTCACCCTGTCCGACGACCAGGGGTACCGCTACTGGGGCTACCGCTACCTGACCAGCGGCAGCGGCACCGGCGTCAACGTCACCACGTACGCCATCACCGGCTACAGCCCGAAGGCCGCCTGGGTCGAGGTCTGCAAGTACAAGAGCGGCGCCTTCTCCGACTGCCGGAAGACGGAGACCACGTACAACCCGATCGACGACTCCAGCGCCTCCGAGTTCTGAGCGCGCCCGGACGCGACGAAGGGCCTCCCCGGTACTCCGGGGAGGCCCTTCGCGTCGGCCGTGGACGTCAGCCCCTGGTGCTGAACGAGACCGCGAGGTACTTCTTGTCGAGCGTCGAGCCGGACTCCCTCGGCTTGTTGGCGTAGGTGCCCGAGATGAAGAACCGGCCGTCGCCGTAGAGGAGTTCGGCGCCGGTGATCGAGAAGCTGGTCTCGATGTCCCGGTTCCCCTTGTCCGAGGGGTTCTCCAGGAGCAGCGTCGACTTCATCGTGCCCGCGTGGACGGAGACGAGCTGCCCGCCCTTGTCGTGCGGGGGCATCTTGTACGCGATGAGGTCGCCGCCGTCCATGCGCAGCGGCATCAGCACGTAGCCGTCGCCGGCGTCGGCCTTCTCCGGCGCCATCTTGCCGTCGGCGAGGCTGAAGGCCACGATCTCGTTGGTCTCGTCGCCGTACTCGCCGGTGGAGCCGTCGTGCTCCTCGGTCGGCAGGTAGAGCCGGTCGTCGCCGACGAGGACCTGCGAGCACTCCTCGACCGAGGTGGAGCCGCACTCGGCCGCGTAGCGGTCCGCGTTGGCCGTGATCTTGGTCCGCAGCTTGCCGGTCTTCTCGTCGATGGAGAAGAAGTCCGAGATGCTGCTGCCGTCGTCGGCGGCGTCGCCGACGTTGGCCGCGACCACCAGCGGCTTGGACGAGACGACCGAGGCGTACTCCACGCCCTGGGGCATCTTGAACTCCGAGAGCGGCTTGCCCGACTTCGGGTCCAGGTTCTGGACGGTGACGGTCTGGGCGCCGTACCTGCCGCACTTGCGGACCGCGACGAGGCCGGCGCCGCCGCCGTACCCCATGTCGTAGCAGTTCTGGTCGTTGGACTGCGGCTTCCAGAGCACCTTGCCGGTGGCCGCGTCGAAGGCCGCGCCGCCGTCGGTGCCGCCGGCCGCGACGGTGCCGGCGCCCAGCGTGACCTCGCTGAAGCGGGCCTTCTCGTCGCCGCCGCCGCTGACGGAGGCGGACCAGAGCAGCTTGCCGGTGTTCAGGTCGACCATGCCGACCTGGTTGCAGCTCTGGTAGTAGCGGGGCGCGACGCGCTTCTTCTCCTCGAAGAGCACCGGCACCTTGTTGTCCTCGGTCTTGTGCCGGGACGCGCCGCAGACCTGGCCGGCCAGCGGGAGCGTCCAGGCGACCGTGCCCTTGTCGATGTCGTAGCCGACGATCGAGTTGATGCCGGTCTTCACGAAGGTCTTGTCGGTGATCCAGGAGCCGTCGACGGGCGTGGTGTCGGGCACCTTCGGCACGTCGATGCGGAAGGCGAGGCGGGCGCCGGTCTTCTCGCCCGGCTTCTCCTTGCCGTTGCCGCCGAGGCCGTTGCCGCCGCCACCGCCGGAACCGCCGCCGTCGCCACCGCCCCCGTTCGGGGACTGGGTGGTGCCGCCCGTGGTCTTGGCGTCCGGGGGCGTGTCCGAGCCGGAGTTGGCGTACCAGATGCCGCCGCCGACGATCAGCGCGACCGCCACGACCGCCGCGATGACGATCTGCGCCTGCGCCGACAGCTTCTTCCCGCCGCCCGGCGCGGGCGCCGGGACGTGCTGCTGCGGCGCGGTCGGGTAGCCGTACGGCTGCTGGGGCTGGTTCGGATAGCCGTACGGCGGCGGCACCGGCTGCTGGTACGGCTGCGGGGGCTGCTGCTGCTCGGGGTAGCCGTACCCGGGCTGGCCCTGCGGCGCCTGCTGCGGGTAGCCGTAACCGGGCTGGCCCTGCGGCGGGGGCGGGGGCGTCGGCGCGCCGAAGCCGCCCTGGCCCTGGGCCGGGTCCTGCGGGGCGCCGAAACCGCCCGGCGGCGGCGGGTAGCCGCCGGGGGGCTGGTTCGGCGGCGGGAAGCCGCCCGGGGGCTGGTTCGGGGGCTGGTTCGGCGGCGGGGGCGGCTGGGTCACTTGCTGAAGCCCATCATCGTCTTGGTCTCCTTCTCCTCGGCGTCGTTGGTCGCCGAGACGCGACCCGCCGCCACCACGAACGTGCCGTTGCCGTAGGCGTAGCCCGCGCTGAAGAAGCCGCTCTCGATCTGCGCGACCGAGACGGGGTGCTTGAGGAGGATCTTCGGCGCGCCGCCGGCCGGGGCGATCGTCGCGACCGCGCCGCCCTTGTCGTACTTGGGCGCCACGTAGACCAGCACCTCGCCGCCCTCCATGCGCAGCGGCGTCATCTGCTGCTCCTCGGGGGCCTTCGACCGCCACTTGGGCTTGCCGGTGTCGAGGTCGAAGGCGACGACCTCGTTGGAGGTGCCGTAGGAGGTGTCGGTCGCCATGTAGAAGGTGTCGCCGGCGGCGGCGACGCCGGTGCAGCCCTGGAGGTTGCGGCCGAAGATGACCAGGCCGCCGCCGCAGCGCGGGGCGTACTTGTCCTTGCCGCCCTGGATCTCGGAGCGCACCTTGCCGTCCGGCTTGAGCGCGACGATCGACCACTTCTTCTGCTCGCGCTGGAAGGCGGAGACGACGAGCGGGTTCACCGAGTAGACCTTGTCGACCTCCCAGGTGGCGGCCAGCCGGTAGGTCCACTTGGCCTTGCCCGTGGTGGGGTCGACCTCGCTGATGGTGTGCTGTTCCTTGCTCACGTCGGCGGTGCGGCACTGGCTGGCGGCGACCAGCTTGGTGGCGTCGCCGGCGTAGGCGTACGGCTTGCAGTCGCCGGTGGGGCCGGTGAAGACCTGCTTGCCGTCGGTGAGGGAGAAGCCGTAGGCGCTGCTGCTGCCGGCCGCGGTCACCGTGTTGCCGCCGATGGCGAGGGTGTTGTCGGAGAAGGCGAAGAGGCCGGTCGGCTTCGGGACGGCCTTCTTCCAGCCCGCCTTGCCGGTCTTGAGGTCGATCTGCTGGAGCATCGTGCACTTGGCGCCGTCCTTGGCGCTCTCCTCGTACCCGAAGACCATCAGGCCGTTGGCGCCGGGCTGGGCCGGGGCGGCGCACAGCTTGAACGGCACGTCGACCGACCACTTCTTGCTGCCGTCGGCGAGGCTGTAGCCGGCGACGCCCTTGTACATGGCCTTGACGACGGTGTCGCCGACGATCCAGGGGCCGAAGACCTCGGAGCCGTTGCGGGGCAGGTCGACGTCGTTGGTGGTGAGGAAGTTGACCTTCGCCTCGCCCGGCTGGCGGGCGGCGTTGAGGTCGTCCTCGCCGGCGCCCTTGTCGCCGTCGCCGGAGCCGTCGCCCTGGTCGACCGACTCGGTCGGCTTCGGCGCCTCGGTGCCACCGGTGCTCGCACTGGCGGTCGGCTGGGCGACCTTCGGGTCCTCGTCGTCGCCCTTGCCGACGACGGCCCAGGTGGTGACCGCGGCGACGGCGACGACGGCCGCCGCGACGACGGCGACGAGCGCGGTGCGGTTCTTGAACGGACCGCCGCCGGAACCGCCGGCCGGGGCGGGCGGGGCCGGGTACATCGGCTGGGTCTGGCCCGGGTAGCCCCCGTAGGGGTTGCCCTGCTGCCCGTACGGACCGGGCTGCTGGCCGTACGCGCCCGGCTGCTGCTGCGGCTGGCCGTACGGGCCGGCGGGCTGCGTCGGCTGCTGCGGGTACCCGTACGGACCGGGCTGCGGCGCCTGCTGGGGGTATCCGTACCCCGGCTGGCCCTGCGGCGGCTGGGCGGGCGGCTGGGCCGGGGCCTGCGGCGGCGTCGGCGGCATCTGCGGCGGCTGGGCCGGCATCTGCGGCGGGACGGGCGGCATGCCGCCCTGGTTCGGATCCTGGGGAGCTCCGAAGCCCCCCGGCGGCTGGTTGCTGGGCGGCTGGGTCATCAGCGCTTCCCCCTTGCTGTGAGCGGGTTTTCTTTCTACCACTCACGGGGTGGCGCAAAAGCGACCGGTCCATCCCTTGTGCCCAAGGGAGGACCGGTCCGTGATGCCCTCGTTATGCGTTCTCGGCGAGTTCGAGCCAGCGCATCTCCAACTCTTCACGTTCTCCCGCAAGTTCCCGCAACTCCGCGTCGAGCTTCGCCACCTTCGCGAAATCCGTCGCGTTCTCGGCGATCTGCGCGTGCAGCTTCGACTCCTTCTCGGAGATCTTGTCGATCTGCCGCTCGACCTTCTGCAGCTCCTTCTTCGCGGCGCGCGCGTCGGCCGCGGAGAGGCCCGTCGCGGGCTGGGCCGCGGGGGCGGCCGGGGCCGGGGCGGCGGCCTCGATCATCCGCTGCCGCCGCTCCAGGTACTCGTCGATGCCGCGCGGCAGCATCCGCAGCGTCCGGTCGCCGAGCAGGGCGAAGGTGCGGTCGGTGGTGCGCTCCAGGAAGAAGCGGTCGTGGGAGATGACGACCATGGAGCCGGGCCAGCCGTCGAGGAGGTCCTCCAGCTGGGTCAGGGTCTCGATGTCGAGGTCGTTGGTGGGCTCGTCGAGGAAGAGGACGTTGGGCTCGTCCATGAGGAGGCGCAGCAGCTGGAGGCGGCGGCGCTCACCGCCGGAGAGGTCGCCGACCGGCGTCCACTGCTTCTCCTTGCCGAAGCCGAACTGCTCGCAGAGCTGCCCGGCGGACATCTCCCGGCCCTTGCCGAGGTCGACCCGGTCGCGGATCTGCTGCACGGCCTCCAGGACGCGCAGCTGGGCGGGGAGTTCGGTGACGTCCTGCGAGAGGTAGGCGAGCCGCACGGTCTTGCCGACGACGATCCGGCCGGCCGGCGGCTGCTTCTCGCCCTGGGAGACGGCCGCATCCGCCAGTGCCCGCAGGAGTGAGGTCTTGCCCGCGCCGTTGACGCCGACGAGTCCGACGCGGTCACCGGGGCCGAGCTGCCAGGTCAGGTGCTGCAGGAGCGTCTTGGGACCGGCGGTGACGGTCACGTCCTCCAGGTCGAAGACGGTCTTGCCGAGCCGCGCGTTGGCGAACTTCATCAGCTCGGTGCTGTCGCGGGGCTCCGGCACGTCCGCGATGAGCGCGTTGGCGGCCTCGATACGGAAGCGGGGCTTGGAGGTGCGGGCCGGGGCGCCGCGGCGCAGCCACGCCAGCTCCTTGCGGACCAGGTTCTGCCGCTTGACCTCCTCGGTGGCGGCGATCCGCTCCCGCTCGGCCCGGGCGAAGACGTAGTCGGAGTAGCCGCCCTCGTACTCGTACACGTCACCGCGCTGCACGTCCCACATGCGGGTGCAGACCTGGTCGAGGAACCAGCGGTCGTGGGTGACGCAGACGAGCGCCGAGCGGCGGTTCTGGAGGTGGCCGGCGAGCCAGGCGATGCCCTCGACGTCGAGGTGGTTGGTGGGCTCGTCGAGGACCAGCAGGTCCTGCTCCTCGATGAGGAGCTTGGCGAGCGCGATGCGGCGGCGCTCGCCGCCGGAGAGCGGGCCGATGATCGTGTCGAGGCCGTTCTCGAAGCCGGGCAGGTCGAGGCCGCCGAACAGGCCGGTGAGCACGTCGCGGATCTTGGCGCTGCCGGCCCACTCGTGGTCGGCCATGACGCCGATGACCTCGTGCCGGATGGTGGCCTTCGGGTCGAGCGAGTCGTGCTGGGTGAGCACCCCGAGCCGCAGCCCGCCGCTGTGCGTGACCCGGCCGGTGTCGGCCTCCTCCAGACGGGCCAGCATCCGGATGAGGGTGGTCTTGCCGTCGCCGTTGCGCCCGACGACGCCGATCCGGTCCCCCTCGGACACGCCGAGCGAGACCCCGTCGAGCAGGGCACGGGTGCCGTACACCTTGCTGACGTTCTCGACATTGACCAGGTTGACGGCCACGTTGACTCCAGTGCGGGGTGATCGATCGACGTACCAGGGTACGTCCCCGAGCCCGCCGGCGGCCCGCCGCCGAGGTCAGGGCCGGGGCCGGCCCGGCCGGTCCACCAGGAACCAGCCCGCCAGGGCCATCGCGACCGCCGCCGGGGCCGTCACCCGGACCGCCACCAGGGTCGCCGTGTGGCCCTCCAGGAGGCCGCCGAAGCCGGTCATCGACAGACCGAGGACCCCCAGCAGGGCGAGCGCGATGCCGACGGCGGCCAGCGGGCCGGAGCCGCCGGTGCGGGGCACGGGCGCCGGGGCCTCGAAGCGGCGGAAGACCGCCACCAGGAGGGCCGTCAGGAGGACCGCCGCGACCAGCCGGAGCGGCAGCTGGGCCCACCAGGCGCCGGTCGCCGGGGCCGGGAGCCGTACGCCGAGCGCGAGCATCCCGCCGTACACGCCCAGCATCGCCGTCAGGTGCCACAGGAACGCGGTCATCGCGATGCCGTTCGCCGTGACCACCGCCCGCCAGACCCGCGCCCGCGCCGCGAACCGCGCCCCCGGGCCGCGCAGCAGCTCCACCGCGCCGATCAGCCACAGGCCGTGGCAGAGCAGGGCCAGCGTGGGCGGCGCCATGTTCGACACCTTCTCGCCGGGCATTCCCACCATGGACAGCGGATACGGGCCGAGGGCCACGAGCAGGGCCGCGCCCGCGAGCCCCGCACCGGCGAGCAGCGCCGGGCGCCGGATCATGCCGTCGGCCCGCAGGAAGCCCAGCTGGTGCACGGCGAGCCAGACGAAGGCGAAGTTCAGGAACTCGACGTACGGGACGCCGGCGGCGAACCGCAGCACGTCGACGAGGACGGCGGCCCCGGCGAGCCCCGCGAAGGCGCCCCAACCGTACCGCTCGTGCGCCCGCAGCAGCGGCGGCGTGAACGCGACCATCGCCAGGTAGATCCCGATGAACCACAGCGGCTGCGTCACCAGCCGCAGCGCCACCCCGGTCAGTCCCCCGTCGGCGCCCGCCCACTGGAGGAGCAGCGCCGCCGCGCCCCACACGGCGACGAAGACCATCGTCGGCCGCAGCAGGCGGCGCAGCCGGGCCCGCAGGAAGTCGGCGTAGCCGGGGCGGGAGCGGTGGGCCAGGGCGTGCGCGAAGCCGCCCACGAAGAAGAAGACCGGCATCACCTGGAGCGCCCAGGTGACCACCTGGAGCCCGGGCACGACGGCGAGCAGGTTCCCCACCCCGTCGGCGGTGACCGCCGCCATCAGCCAGTGGCCGAGGACGACGACGCCGAGCGAGACGACCCGCAGCAGGTCCACATACCGGTCGCGCGCCGCCGGGGTGGCGGCGGCGAGCTCACGCGCGCTGATTCCCATGGCGGTACGGTCCCGCGCCGGCCCCGCGGTGCGTCAGGGCGCGGATACTCAACCGGCGCCTGAGTACGGGGCGTCGGCGCCCGCGCCCGCCGCCCGCGCGCGCCCGCCGACCGGCTCACGCCGTCGGCCACGCGGGCGACCTCCCGGCCGGTCTGCCGGGAGGCGTGCCCCGCGAACCGTCATGTTCTCCTCAGATCACCCACCGCCTCCGAGGAGAGATCCATGTCGAGACACCCACGCCTGGCGGCCGTCGCCGGCGCCGCCGTCGCCCTCACCGTGCTCGCCGCCGGCCCCGCGTCGGCCGGCGACCCGACCGTCACCGATCCCCGGATCGTCGCCCACTTCCTCTTCGGCCAGGGCGAGAACGCGGAGAACATCGCCCTCGAACCCGACGGCTCCGCCGACATCACCTTCGCCTTCGCCCACAAGGTCGTCCGCGTCACCAAGGAGGGCGTCAGGACGCCCGTCGCGAGCCTGCCCGACGTGCCGGGCGCGCAGACCCCCGTCGGCGGGGCCGTCGCCCTCGGCATCGCCCGCGCCCACGACGGCACCCTGTACGTCACCTACGCCACCGGCAGGAAGGAGACCGGCATCTGGCGCATCCCGCCCGGTGGCGGCACGCCGGAACAGATCGGGTTCTTCCCGGCCGACGCCTTCCCCAACGGCCTGGCCCTCGACGAGAAGTGCGGCACCCTCTACACCGCCGACACGCGGCTCGGCAGGGTGTGGAGCCTCCCGGTGACCGGCGGCGAGCCCACGGCCTGGGCCACCGGGGCCGCGCTCGAACCCACCGCCGAGATCCCCTTCGGCGCCAACGGCCTCAAGGTCCACGACGGCGCCGTCTGGGTGTCCAACACCGCCAAGGGGACCCTGCTGCGGATCCCGGTCCGGGAGGACCTGACCGCCGGGCCGGTCGAGACCCGGGCGACCGGTCTCGACTTCATCGACGACTTCGCCTTCACCGGGCACGGCGACACCGTCCTGGCCGCGCTGATCATGGCCGACAAACTGGAGCTGGTCCGGCCCGACGGCTCCCACAAGACCGTGCTCACCGGGGCGGACGGGCTCGACGACCCGACCTCCGTGGCGGTGCGCCACAAGACCGTCTACGTGAACAGCGCGGCCTTCTTCAACACGCTGGACCCCGACCCGAACCTGCTCCTGGCCACGCTCTCCAAGAACAAGCTCTAGACGACCGTCGCGCCCGGCGCCGGCGAGGTCGCCGTGTGGGTGGCGCGGCAGGTGCCGGAGGCGCGCAGGGCCCGCGCCACCTGGTCCGCCGCGTCGGCGTCCTTCACCAGGAAGGCCGTCGTCGGCCCCGAGCCGGAGACCAGGGCCGCCAGGGCGCCGGCCTCGGTGCCGGCCGCGAGGGTGGCGGCGAGGGAGGGGCGCAGGGAGAGCGCCGCTGGCTGGAGGTCGTTCGACAGGGCGGCCGCCAGGGCCGCGGTGTCGCCGGAGGACAGGGCGTCCAGGAGCTCCGGGGCGGCCGCGGGCTCCGGGATCTCGACGCCTTCCGCGAGGCGGTCGAACTCGCCGTACACCGCCGGGGTCGACAGCCCGCCGTCGGCGACCGCGAAGACCCAGTGGAAGGGCCCGGCGACCGGCAGTTCCGTCAGCCGCTCGCCGCGGCCGACGCCGAGCGCCGCGCCGCCGACCAGGCTGAAGGGGACGTCCGAGCCCAGCTCGGCGCAGATCTCCAGGAGGACCTCGCGCGGGGTGTCCAGGCCCCACAGCGCGTCGCAGGCGAGCAGCGCGCCGGCGCCGTCGGCGCTGCCGCCGGCCATGCCGCCGGCGACCGGGATCGCCTTGGCGATGTGGAGGTGGACGTCCGGGGCGAGGCCGTGCCGGGCGGCGAGGAGTTCCGCGGCGCGGGCGGCCAGGTTGGTGCGGTCGAGGGGGACCTTGTCCGCGTCGGGGCCGGCGCAGGTGACCGTCAGCCCCTCGGCGGGGGTGGCGGTCACCTCGTCGTACAGCGAGACGGCGAGGAAGACGTTGGCGAGGTCGTGGAAGCCGTCGGGGCGGGCCGCGCCCACCGCGAGCTGGACGTTGACCTTGGCCGGTACGCGTACGGTCACCGCGTTCACGCCGTCGCCTCCGGCTTGTTCTCCGCGATCCGCGCGAACTCCTCCACGGTCAGCGACTCGCCGCGCGCCTGCGGCGAGATCCCGGCCTTCACCAGCGCCTCCTCGGCCGCGGCCGGGGAGCCGGCCCAGCCGGCGAGGGCGGCCCGCAGGGTCTTGCGGCGCTGTGCGAAGGCCGCGTCGACGACCGCGAAGACCTCCGCCTTGGTGGCGGTGGTGGCGATCGGCTCGGTGCGGCGGACCAGGGAGACGAGGCCCGAGTCGACGTTGGGCGCGGGCCAGAAGACGTTGCGGCCGATGGCGCCGGCGCGCTTCACCTCGGCGTACCAGTTCGCCTTGACGGAGGGGACGCCGTACACCTTGTTGCCCGGTCCGGCGGCGAGCCGGTCGGCGACCTCGGCCTGGACCATGACGAGGGTCCGCTCGATGGTCGGGAAGCGGTCGAGCATGTGCAGCAGGACGGGCACGGCCACGTTGTACGGGAGGTTGGCGACGAGCGCGGTGGGCGCCGGGCCCGGCAGCTCCTGGACCAGCATGGCGTCGGAGTGGACCAGCGCGAAGCGGTCCTTCCGCTCCGGCATCCGGGCGGCGATCGTCGCCGGCAGCGCGGCGGCCAGGAGGTCGTCGATCTCGACGGCGGTCACCCGGTCGGCGGCCTCCAGGAGCGCCAGGGTGAGGGAGCCGAGTCCGGGCCCCACCTCGACGACCACGTCGTCCGGGCGCACGCCCGCGGTGCGGACGATGCGCCGGACGGTGTTGGCGTCGATGACGAAGTTCTGGCCCTTCTGCTTCGTGGGGCGCACGCCGAGGGCGGCGGCCAGCTCACGGATGTCGGCGGGGCCGAGGAGGGCGTCGGGGCCGTCGGGGCCGGTGGTGGTGCTCACCGGTACAGCGTACGGGTCACCATGCCCTTCACTGGTACAGCCGTCGCCCGCAGTGCGGCCAGGGTCCCGCGCCGCGCTGGACGTAGAGCTTCTTCGCCCGGAAGGTCTGCTCGGCGGCGGGGGCGTTCTGGGCGACGCCGGTGCCGCCGAGGGAGCGCCAGGTGCCGGGGTCGAACTGGTAGAGGCCGCCGTACGTCCCCGAGGGGTCGACGGCGTTCGGGCGGCCGCCGGACTCGCAGGCGGCGAGGGCGCCCCAGTTCAGTCCGTCGGCGCCGGCGACGGAGGTGGGGAGCCGGCGGGTGCCGACGCGGACCTTGCGGGAGACGGGCTCGCGGACGATCTCCTCGCCGGTGCGGCGGGGCCGCTGCTTCACGCCGTTGACGGACCGGAGGTGGTACGTGACCCGGCGCAGGCCCGGGACGCCCTGCCGCTCGACGACCTCGGTGCCGGCGAAGAGCTCCGGGTCGCGGATCCGCTCGACGGCGTACGGCACGGCCTCCTCGCGGGTCTGGGTGGAGCCGGTGATCCGCAGCACGGTGATGGTCTGCCCGTCGCGCGGGAACGCCTCCCGGGGCACGGAGGTGGTGTCCTCGCCGCCGAGGGTGATGCCGGCCTCGTCGAGGGCCTCGGCGACGGTGGCCGCGTTGGTGCGGACGGTCCGCTCGCGCCCGTCGGCGAGGAAGGTGACCGCGCGTTCGGTGCGGACGTCGAGGGCGAGGCCGGTGCGGGAGATCGCGGCGGAGCGGGAGACCGACAGGTGGGCGCCCTCGGCGCGGACGCCGAGCTGGCGCAGGGCGCCCTCGACGGTGTCGGCGGTGGTCCACACCTGGCGGCGGTAGCCGTCGAGGGTGAGGGCGACCGGCCGGCCGTACCGGAGGACGATCTCGTCGCCGCTGGCCAGCGCCTCGCCGGGGGCGGGGGCGACGAGGTCGTGGGCGCCGACGGTCAGGCCCTCGTCGGCGAGGAGTTCGTCGACGTCGTCGGCGAAGGTGTGCAGGGTGCGGGGGACGCCGTCGACGGACAGCCGGACGGCCTTGTCGTCGGCGACGAAGGCGGTGGTGCCGCCGGCCAGGAAGGCGACGACGAGGGCCTGCGGGACGAGCCGCCGCAGCCCGTCCCCGGCGGGCCGGGCGCGGTCTCTTATAAACAAATGTCTCTGCCGACCCAAGTGC
>NZ_JBHYKM010000077.1:0-37838 GCF_042741435.1 Streptomyces sp. NPDC058955
CCCTTAGCGGTGCCTCCGCGCCTTGTGCCTGGACCCGCACCGCGTGTGCGCCGTGCACGGGGTGCGGGTTCAGGCGCGGGAGCCTAGGCCCGGCGAGGGGGCGCCGTTCCGTGTGCCCACCCGTTCCGCCCTGCGGAACGCCTGCCCACACGGAGGGCCGGCGAACGGGCCCCGCCCGGAAGACGGCGCCCCGGCGCGGAAGCCGGACGGGGAGGGTGGGCACCGCCCCGCAGAACGCCTGCTCACACGGAGGACCGGTCAGGGCGCCGCCCAGTGGGCGCAGGACCCACACGGGGGTGCGGGAACGGGCGCCGCACGGAAGACGGGCCCGGCGCGTCGCCGGACCCGTCGGCGCGAGCCGGACGCAGGCCCCGCAGGGGAGGGCCGGTGGGCGGGGGCGTCAGCGGGGGGATCTGAAGGCGGGGCGGAGGGTGGTGGCGCGGGATCTCAGGGCCGTCCAGTGGGCCGAGGCGGCCCAGCGGAGGCGGATCGCCGACCGGGGGGCCAGGAGGGCCCGGAGACGGACGCCGCGCGACGCGGCCCCGTGGAACCCGGCCCGGACCCGCTCGGCCTCCCGTCCCAGCCCCGCCACCGGCCGCGGCGACGGCGCGTAGAGGGCCTCCTCCACCGCCCCCGCCACCCGGTGCACCGCTTCCGCGGCCTCGCCGCGCAGCTCACCCGCCCGGACGATCCGCTCCGCCGTTCTGCGCGGCGTCTGCGCGTCGTCCGGCTCGACCCCGTAGTCCCAGGCCGTGTCGCCGATCTCCCGCCACACCTCCAGCGGCCCGGCCGCCGGGGCGAGCCGGCGGGCCCGCACCCGGGTCCGCCACAGCAGCGGGACGAACGGGAGCGCCAGGACGAGCAGCGCGGCCAGCGACCAGCCGGCCACCTTCAGCACGTCCGTACCACCGCCGGAGGACGAGTCCGCGGCCGCCGCCGGGTTCTGGCCGCACTCGCCGAGGCGGCGCATCTCCGGCGGGCAGCTCTCCGAGGCGCTCGGGGCCGCCGAGGGCTGCGCCGAGGCCGACTGCGAGGGCTGCGCGGGACCGGTCGGCCCCGCGGTGGGGGCCGCCTGCCGGGTGTACGACGGGGTGAAGCCACGCGACGGCGTCGGCTCGAAACGGGTCCAGCCCGCGCCCTCGAAGTACAGCTCGGGCCAGGCGTGGGCGTCCCGGATGCCGACCGAGACCGAACCGTCGGACTGGTTCGTGCCGGGCATGAAGCCGACCGCGACCCGCGCCGGGATGCCCAGCGTGCGGGCCATCGCCGCCATCGAGAAGGAGAAGTGGATGCAGAACCCCTCCTTGTCCCGCAGGAAGCGGGAGATCGCCTCCGTGCCCGTCCCGGACGTCACGTCGACGTCGTAGCGGAAGCCGCCGTCCTCGGCGAACCAGTCCTGGAGCCGGACCGCCCGCTCGTAGTCGTTCCGCGCGCCCTTGGTGACCTCCAGCGCCGTCGACTTCACGTCGTCGGGGAGGCTGCCGGGCACCTCGGTGTACTCCTCGCGCAGCCGCTCGGGCGCCGGGCCCGCCTGGGCCAGCTGCTCGGCGGTCGGCTGCACGTCGAGGCTGGTCACCTGGTAGCGGACGCCCTTGGTGGTCTGCTTGTCGTCGCCGACGAGCATCCGGCCGGCCGGCTCGAACCGCCAGCGGCCCTCGATGTCCACCCGGGCGGCCGGGAACGGCATCGGCAGCCACTTCTGGTCGTACCCCTCGGAGGCGACGAAGTTGCTGGTCACCTCGGAGGTGCGGACGGACTGCGCGAGGCCGTCCGGCCACGGCAGCGACTTCGGCACCGCCTCGATCGGGCGGACCGAGGACTTCCACGAGGTGCCGTCGAACTGGTCGAGGGCGACCAGCCGCAGGTACAGGCCGCTGTTGTCCAGGGCGTTGGTCCGGTAGCGGAGGACCTCGAAGTCCTCCGGCTGCCGCAGGTTGTCCTGGAGGGAGACCAGCGGGTTCACGGCCGCGATGGTGCCGCCGCCCCCGGTGCCCTCGCCGGGACCCCCGCCGCCGTTGCCCAGCAGCCCGCCGGAGAAGCCCGGAAGGACGAGCGGCACCACCAGCGCGGTGCCCATGGCGACCGCGCCGATCCGCCGGCCGGTGCGCACCGGCGCGAAGGACGAGCCGCCGCTGCCCACCAGAGACCCGGACCGGCCGGAGCGCTGGGAGCCGCCGAAGACCCGGCCCCAGGCGGAGAGCCGGTCGCGGCCCTCGGCGAGGAGCAGCAGCAGGTAGCCGGTGGCGGCGAGCAGGAACCAGAGCCGGCCGGCGCCGCCGCCGGAGAGCCCGGCGGCCACCGAGTAGAGCGCGAGCAGCGGCAGGCCGGCCGGGGCGGCGCGGCGGAAGGTGACCGCCAGGACGTCCACGAGCAGCCCGATCGCGAGGACGCCGGCGACCAGCATGAGCCGGATGCCCTCGGTGTCCGGGGCGGGGATCGCGTAGGTGGAGACGTCCTCGGCGCCGAGGCGGAACAGCTCGGCAACCCGCTGGATCGCGAGCGGCCCGGGCAGGAAGCCGAGGAGCGCCTGCTCCCGGGCGAAGACCACGGTCAGCGCGACCACGCCGACCAGCAGCTGGGCGGCCACCGTCAGCGGCCGGGCCAGCGGGACCCGCCGGCACAGCATGCCGGTGCCGCTCTGCAGCGCCAGCAGGAAGGCGGCGGTGAAGATCCAGGTGGCCGGCTTGACCAGCGGCAGCAGCGCCCCGGCGGCCATCAGGGAGGCCGCCCAGGCGGCCAGTGTCAGGCGGGTGCGCCCGCTCATGCCCATCCTCCGTAGCTGTCTGCGGCGGCGGTCTCCCGCAGCGCTCCGGCGGCCTGCTGCCAGAGATCGGCCATGCGGGCGCCGGGCGGGACGGAGACGACGGTCCAGCCGGCCTCGCGGAGCTGCCGGAGCCGGGTCTCGACGGCCCCGGCCACGGCGCCGGCGGTGAGCCAGGTGCCGGAGTCCAGGACGAAGGCGACGGCGGCGCCGGCCCGTCCGCGCATCCGGCCGGCCAGGGCGGCCTGCTCCTCGTCGAGGTCGCCGAGGAAGGCGACGAGCAGCCCGTCGCTCCCGGCGCGCAGCACGTCGGAGGCGCGGGAGAGCCCGGCGCCGTCCGAGTGGTCGACGATCGCGAGGGTGTCCATCATCAGCCCGGCCGTCTCCGTGGAGTCGACGGAGGACGCGCCGGCGTAGCCGTCGGAGCCCTCGCCGGGGACCGCGCTGCCGGTGTCGGTGAGCAGCCGGACCGCGTAGCCGCGCTCCAGCATGTGGGTGAGGACGGAGGCGGCGCCGGAGACGGCCCACTCGAAGGCCGAGTCGGGGCCCGAGCCCTGGTAGCCGGCCCGTCGGGTGTCGAGCAGGACGGTGCAGTGGGAGCGCTGCGGCTGCTCCTCGCGGCGGACCATCAGCTCGCCGTACCGGGCGGTGGAGCGCCAGTGGACCCGGCGCAGGTCGTCGCCGTGCCGGTAGGCGCGCGGGATGACGTCGTCGTCGCCGGCGAGGGCCAGCGTGCGCTGATGCCCGTCCCCGTACCCGGCCGCCTCGCCGCCGAGCCGGACCGGCGGCAGGGCCGTGATCCGCGGGACGACGGTCAGGGTGTCGTACGCGCTGAAGGATCGGGTGAGCTCGCACATCCCGAAGGGGTCGCTCAGCCGGAGCTGGAGCGGCCCGAGCGGGAAGCGGCCGCGCAGGTCGGAGCGGACCCGGTAGGAGACCTCGCGCCGGCCGCCGGCCTCGACCCGGTCGAGGACGAAGCGGGGGCGGGGGCCGAGCATGTACGGCACGTGGTCCTGGAGCATCAGCAGCCCGGTGGGGAGCTTGGAGACGTTCTCCATGCGGAGCTGGACGCGGGCCTCGGTGCCCGCCTCCACCCGCTGCGGGGTGAGCAGGCGGGAGGTGGCGACCCGGTAGCGGGTGCGGTGCAGGACGAGGGCGCAGATCAGCGGCAGGCTGGCGAGCAGCAGCCCGACCCGGAGCAGGTCGGCCTGGCCGAGCACGTAGGCGCAGACGGCGGCGGCCGCCCCGGCGGCCAGGAAGGACCGGCCGCGGGTGGTGAGACCGCCGAGGGCGGCCCGCAGGCCGCCCCGGCCGTCCTCGGCCCGGGGGCCGTCGCGGTCGTCGGTCCGCTGCCCCCGGTTCGCGGCGGGGGTCGCCATCACAGCTGCCGGCCGCCGGTCTGCCGGCCGTAGGTCGGGCCGGCGGGCGGGGCCGCGGACGGGACGGGGGTGCGCTGGAGGATGTCGAGGACGACCTGCTCGGCGCTCCGCCGGTTGAGCTGGGCCTGCGCGGTGGGCAGCAGCCGGTGCGCGAGCACCGGCACGGCCAGCGCCTGGAGGTCGTCCGGCAGCACGTACTCGCGGCCGGCGAGGGCGGCGGAGGCGCGGGCTGCCCGCAGCAGGTGGAGCGTGGCGCGCGGGGAGGCGCCGAGCCGCAGGTCCGGGTGGTTGCGGGTGGCAGAGACGACGTCGACCGCGTACCGCCGGACGGCGTCGGCGACGTGCACCGCGCGGACCGCCTCGATCAGCTTGAGGATCTCGTGGGCGTGGGCGACCGGCCGGAGGTCGTCCAGCGGGTTGACCGCCCCGTGCACGTCGAGCATCTGGAACTCGGCCTCGGCGCTCGGGTAGCCGATGGAGACGCGGGCCATGAAGCGGTCGCGCTGTGCCTCGGGCAGCGGGTAGGTGCCCTCCATCTCGACCGGGTTCTGGGTGGCCACGACCATGAACGGGCTGGGCAGCTCGTAGGTGTGCCCGTCGATGGTGACCTGGCGCTCCTCCATGGACTCCAGGAGCGCGGACTGCGTCTTGGGCGAGGCCCGGTTGATCTCGTCGCCGATGACGATCTGGGCGAAGATCGCGCCCGGCTTGAACTCGAACTCCCGCCGCTGCTGGTCGAAGATCGACACGCCGGTGACGTCCGACGGCAGCAGGTCGGGCGTGAACTGGATGCGGCGCACCGAGCAGTCGATCGACCGCGCGAGCGTCTTGGCGAGCATGGTCTTGCCGACGCCGGGCACGTCCTCGATGAGGAGGTGGCCCTCCGCGAGCAGCACCGTCAGCGCGAGACGTACGACCTCGGGCTTGCCCTCGATCACGCTCTCCACCGAGCCGCGGACCCGCTCCGCGGTGGTGGTCACGTCTGCCCCCATTCTCGACTCCGCTCGAATGGGGGGACCCCCATGGCTCGCTCGGTCGTCAAAGGTCGTCACCCCGGCCCTCCTCGGCCTTGCAGGAACACGGACACCTGCCCCCGGTGGGATGTACGGGGGGTGTCACCCGAGCATTCTTGTTGGGTTTGCCGGGCCCTGTCACTCGCCTGTGGACAACTGCGGGGGATATGCCGGGGTTTGTCGTCTTACGCGGCGGCGGAAGGTGTGCTCGGGCCGGTGCCGGAACCATTCTCCACAGGGTCGATCTCGCGCAGCAGGCCCGTCGTGACGTCGAAGACGAAGCCCCGCACGTCGTCGGTGTGCGGCAGGAACGGGGAGGTCCGGACCCGCTGCATCGACTGCCGTACGTCCTGGTCCACGTCCCGGAACGCCTCGACCGCCCAGGCCGGCCGCTGGCCCACCTCGTCCTCCAGCTCGTGCCGGAAGTCCTCGGTGAGCGACTCCAGACCGCAGCCGGTGTGGTGCACCAGCATCACGGCGCGGGTGCCGAGCGCCCGCTGGCTGATGGTGAGGGAGCGGATCACGTCGTCGGTGACGACCCCGCCCGCGTTGCGGATGGTGTGGCAGTCGCCGAGTTCGAGACCCAGTGCGGCGTGCAGGTCGAGCCGGGCGTCCATGCAGGCCACGACGGCGACGTGGAGCACCGGCCGGGCGTCCATGCCCGGGTCGGTGAAGTCGGCGGCGTACCGCGCGTTCGCCTCGACGAGCCGCTCGGTGACCGAGCCGCCGGCGGGCCGCGCGCCGGGGGAGCCGGGGGAGGGGTGTGCGGAGGTCGTCATGGCTCCGACGGTAGTGGGCACCACCCCGGCGGGCCCGCTGTGAGAAGAGGACAAAGAACCCCAATGGACCCGCATGTGAGCTAACCCACAGCGACCGCCGGGAGCCGCCGATCGGGTGAGCCGCCCGGAATCCCCGCCCCCGCCCCCGGCGCCGCGCGACGCGCCAGCCGGTTGATTGACCGGCCCCGTCCGTGGACTAGAGTGACGCGGAGTTCCTGGAGACAATCGAGCGTTTTGCAGCGGTTTCTCCCCCGTGTGCGCGGCGGCACCCACGGCTCGCCCCCTTACCCGCTCGCCGTGCCCGTTCTGAGAGGGTGCGTTGAGCAACGACCGACACGTCCCGGTGATGCTCCAGCGGTGCCTGGACATGTTGGCCCCTGCCCTCCAGCACCCCGGCGCGGTCGTCGTCGACTGCACCCTGGGGCTCGGCGGACACAGCGAGGCCCTGCTCCGGACCTTCCCCGAGGCCCGGCTCGTCGCCCTCGATCGCGACAAGGAGGCCCTGCGCCTCTCCGGCGAGCGGCTCGCCCCCTACGGGGACCGCGCCACCCTCGTCCACGCGGTCTACGACGAGCTGCCCGAGGTCCTCGACCGGCTCGGCATCGACAAGGTCGACGGCGTCCTCTTCGACCTCGGCGTCTCCTCCATGCAGCTGGACGAGGCCGACCGCGGCTTCGCCTATGCCCAGGACGCCCCGCTCGACATGCGCATGGACCAGACGACCGGCATGAGCGCCGCCGAGGTCCTCAACACCTACCCGGCCGGCGAACTCGTCCGCATCCTGCGCGCCTACGGCGAGGAGAAGCAGGCCAAGCGGATCGTCTCCGCCATCGTCCGCGAGCGCGAGAAGGAACCCTTCACCAACAGCGCCCGGCTCGTCGAGCTCATCCGCGACGCCCTCCCGCAGGCCGCCAAGCGCACCGGCGGCAACCCCGCCAAGCGCACCTTCCAGGCCCTGCGCATCGAGGTCAACGGCGAGCTGAGCGTCCTGGAGCGGGCCATTCCGGCCGCCGTGAAGGCCCTCGCCGTCGGCGGCCGCGTCGCCGTCCTCTCGTACCACTCCCTGGAGGACCGGCTCGTCAAGCAGGTCTTCGCGGCCGGCGCGGCCACCACCGCCCCGCCCGGCCTCCCGGTCGTCCCCGAGAAGTACCAGCCCCGCCTCAAGCTCCTCACCCGCGGCGCCGAACTCCCCACCGAGGAGGAGGTGGCCGAGAACCGCAGGGCCGCCCCCGCCCGGCTCCGGGGCGTCGAGCGCATCCGGGAGGACGTGCTGTGAGCGCGGCGAGGGGGCCGCTCAAAGGCCGGGCCGCGCGGCTCGGACGGCTGATGCCGTCCGGACCCAGCACGGCCGCCCGCACCCCCTTCGTCCTGCTCGTCGTCCTCCTCCTCGGCGGCGGCCTCATCACCCTGCTGCTGCTCAACTCCGCCCTCAACCAGGGCTCCTTCAAGCTGCGCGAGCTCAAGGACCGCACCACCGAGCTCACCGACGAGGAACAGGCTCTCCAGCGCGACGTCGACGCCTACGCCGCGCCCGACGCCCTGGAGCGCCGCGCCCGCGAGCTCGGCATGGTCCCCGGCGGCAGCCCGGCCTTCCTCGGCCCCGACGGCAAGGTGCTCGGCGAGCCCACCGTCGCCCCCTCCCCGAAGCCCTCCCGGACGCCGTCCCGCGCCCCGGGCCGTACGGGCGACCCCGCCGCCGCCCGTACGGGGCAGGCCGCGCCGGGCGCGAGCGCCACCCCGAAGCCGACCGTCACCGGAACCACCCCGACCGCCCCCACGACCTCCGGCAGGTGACCGAGCAGTGCCCTCCAAGGAGCCCCCGCGCCGCCGTGTCCCCGGCCCCGCCCGGCCCTCCCGCCCCCGCCCCGCGGGCTCCGGCGCGGGCCCGGCGGCCGGCGCCCGGGCGGGATCCGGAGCAGGCGCCCGCGCCCCCCGGCCCGCGTCCCGCCCCGCCGCGCGCCCGGCCGCCCGCCGCCCCGCGCCCCGGCCGCAGGCCCGCAGGCCGCGCACCATCAAGCTCGGCAGCCCCCGGCCCCGGCTGCGGCTGATCTCCGTCGGCCTCACCCTGGTCATGCTCGTCTTCGTGGTGCGGCTGCTCCAGGTCCAGGCCGTCGACGCCAGCGCGTACGCGGCCAAGGCCGACAAGTACCGCTTCCAGGAGTACACGCTCTCCGCCGAACGCGGCGAGATCACCGACCGCAACGGCATCGCCCTCGCCACCAGCGTCGACGCCTACGACATCACCGCCGACCCCAAGCTCTTCACCCCCGAGGAGTCCAAGGTCCGCGACGCGCCCGAACAGGCCGCCGCCCTCCTCGCCCCGATCCTCGGCAAGGAACCGGCGGAGCTCGCCAAGAAGCTCCGTACCCCCAAGTCCCGCTACACCCTGCTCGCCCGCAAGCAGACCCCGCAGGTCTGGAACCAGATCAAGGACCTCAAGAAGGTCTACGCCGAGAAGGCCCAGGACCTCGGCGGCACCGGCGTCAACCTGCTCGGCGGCGTCCTCAGCGAGCCCAGCACCAAGCGGGTCTACCCGAACGGCGAACTCGGCGCCGGGATACTGGGATACGTCAACGCCGAGGGCCGCGGCGCCGGCGGCATCGAGTCCATGCTCGACACCGAACTCGCCGGCCGGGACGGGAAGATCCGCTTCACCGCCTCCGGCGGCCGGCAGGTCCCCACCGCCGGCTCCCAGGGCACCCCCGCCGTCCCCGGCTCCGACATCGAGCTCACCATCGACCGGGACATCCAGTGGGCCGCCCAGCAGGCCATCAGCGAACAGGTCCGCAAGTCGAAGGCCGACCGCGGCTACGTCATCGTCCAGGACACCCGCACCGGCGAGGTCCTGGCCATGGCCAACGCCCCCGGCTTCGACCCCAACGACCTCTCCGCCGCCAACGCCGCCGCCATGGGCAACGCCGCCCTCCAGGACGCCTACGAACCCGGCTCCACCAGCAAGGTCATGTCCATGGCCGCGGTCCTGGAGGAGGGCAAGGCCACCGCCGACACCCACGTCACCGTCCCCAACCGGCTCCACCGCGGCGACCGGCTCTTCAAGGACGACATCGACCACAAGACCTGGTACCTGACGCTCAACGGCGTCCTCGCCAAGTCCAGCAACATCGGCACCATCCTCGCCACCGGCCAGCTCGGCAAGGACCAGGCCGAGTCCAACCGGATCCTCGACGGCTACCTCCGCCGCTTCGGCATCGGCAGCCCCACCGGCCTCGGCTTCCCCGGCGAGACCCCCGGCATCCTGGCCAAGCCCGAGGACTGGTCCACCTCCCAGCAGTACACGATCCCCTTCGGCCAGGGCCTCTCCGTCAACGCCCTCCAGGCCGCCTCGGTCTTCTCGACCGTCGCCAACGGAGGCGTCCGCGTCGAGCCCACCCTGGTCCGCGGCACCAAGGGCCCCGACGGGCGCTTCACCCCCGCCGAGAAGCCCGCCGAGAACCGGGTCGTCAGCGAGCAGACCGCCAAGACCCTCGCCCAGATGCTGGAATCCGTCGTCGAGGACCGGGAGGGCACCGGCACCCGGGCCGCCATCCCCGGCTACCGCGTCGCCGGCAAGACCGGCACCGCCAACCGCGTCGACCCCGAACTCGGCCGCTACAAGGGCTACACCGCCTCCTTCGCCGGCTTCGCCCCCGCCGACCAGCCCCGCGTCACCGTCTACTGCGCCATCCAGAACCCCACCAAGGGCAGCTACTTCGGCGGCCAGATCTGCGGCCCCATCTACAAGAAGGTCATGGAGTTCGCGCTCAAGACCCTCCACGTGGCACCCACCGGCAGCGCGTCCCCGCGCCTGCCGGTCACCTTCGAACCCACCCCGTGACCCCCGGGAGCACCACCAGTGACGACGATCACCCCCCACTCCGGGAACCGGAAATCGAACTCCGGCGACGCCCCCGGCTCGTTTGGTCCCCCGCAGGGTGCGCCCGGTACGCTCACCGCCGTGCCACACGCTGATCAGTCCCGAACCACCCCGCCCCGCCCGGAGCGGGCCCGCCCGACACCCCTGGGCGAGCTCGCGGCACGGCTGGGCACCGAGCTCCCCGACGCCGCACGGGCCGTCGCCGTCTCGGGCATCACCCACGACTCCCGGGCGGTACGCCCCGGGGACGTGTACGCGGCCCTCGCCGGCGCCCGCCTGCACGGCGCCGACTTCGCCGCCCAGGCCGCCGGCCTCGGCGCCGCCGCGGTCCTCACCGACCCGGCCGGAGCCGACCGCGCCGCCGCCACCGGCCTGCCCGTCCTCGTCGTCGAGGACCCGCGCGGCCGGATGGGCGAACTCGCCGCCGAGATCTACGGCCGCCCCGGCGCGGACCTCCTCCAGATCGGCATCACCGGCACCTCCGGCAAGACCACCACCGCCTACCTCGTCGAGGGCGGGCTGCGCGGCGCCGGCCGGCACACCGGGCTCGTCGGCACCGTCGAGATGCGCATCGGCGACGAGCGCATCAAGTCCGAGCGCACCACCCCCGAGGCCACCGACCTCCAGGCCCTCTTCGCCGTCATGCGCGAGCGGGGCGTCGAGGCCGTCGCCATGGAGGTCTCCAGCCACGCCCTGGTGCTCGGCCGGGTCGACGGCTGCGTCTTCGACGTCGCGGTCTTCAACAACCTCAGCCCGGAGCACATGGAGTTCCACTCCGACATGGAGGACTACTTCCGGGCCAAGGCGGCGCTCTTCACCCCGCAGCGCAGCCGGCTCGGCGTCGTGAACGCCGACGACGAGTACGGCCGCAGGCTCGCCAAGGAGGCGACCGTCCCGGTCGTCACCTTCTCCGCCGAGGGCCGCGCCGACGCCGACTGGCGCGCCGAGGACGTCGTCCTGGGCCCCGCCGACTCCACCTTCACGGCCGTCGGCCCCGAGGGCGTGCGGATCCCCGCCACCGCCCCGCTGCCCGGCCCCTTCAACGTCGCCAACACCCTCGCCGCCATCGCGACCCTCGCGGCCGCCGGGCTCGACCCGCGCACGGCCGCCGACGGCGTCGCGGCCGTCCCCGGCGTCCCCGGCCGCCTGGAGCGCGTCGACGCCGGCCAGCCGTACCTCGCCGTCGTCGACTACGCGCACAAGACCGACGCCGTCGAATCGGTGCTGCGCTCGCTCCGCGAGGTCACCGAGGGCCGGCTGCACGTGGTCATCGGCTGCGGCGGCGACCGGGACACCACCAAGCGCGGCCCCATGGGCGCCGCCGCGGCCCGGCTCGCCGACACCGCCGTACTGACCTCCGACAACCCCCGCTCCGAGGACCCGCTCGCGATCCTCACCGCGATGCTCGCGGGCGCCGCCGAGGTGCCCGCCGCGGAGCGCGGAGACGTCCTGGTCGAACCCGACCGGGCCGCCGCCGTCGCCGCCGCCGTCGCCCGCGCCCGGCCGGGCGACACCGTCCTGGTCGCCGGCAAGGGCCACGAGCAGGGACAGGAGATCGCCGGGCAGGTCCGTCCCTTCGACGACCGCCGGGTCCTCCGCGAAGCGATCGAGGCGGCGACCGGGGCACCGGCCGCCGCGGCGACCGAACACCGTCACCAGAACAGTCAGGGATGAAGCAGTGATCGCCCTCTCCCTCGCCGAGATCGCCGAAATCGTCGGCGGGCAGGCGCACGACATACCGGATCCGGGCGCCCGGATCACCGGGCCCGTCGTCATCGACTCCCGTGAGGTGAAGCCCGGCAGCCTCTTCGCCGCCTTCGCCGGCGAGCGCGTCGACGGCCACGACTACGCGGAGCGCGCCGTCGCGGCGGGCGCGGCGGCGGTGCTCGCCACCCGCCCCGTCGGCGTCCCCGCGATCGTCGTGGACGACGTGCAGGGCGCCCTCGGCGCCCTCGCCCGCGTGGTCGTCGAGCGGCTCGGCACCGATGTCGTCGCCCTCACCGGCTCGGCCGGCAAGACCTCCACCAAGGACCTCATCGCCCAGGTCCTCGACCGCCACGCGCCCACCGTCTGGACGCCCGGCTCCCTCAACAACGAGATCGGCCTGCCGCTCACCGCGCTCAGGGCGACCGAGGAGACCCGGCACCTCGTCCTGGAGATGGGCGCCCGCGGCATCGGCCACATCCGCTACCTGACCGGGCTCACCCCGCCCCGGATCGGGCTCGTCCTGAACGTGGGCACCGCCCACATCGGCGAGTTCGGCGGACGCGAGCAGATCGCCGAGGCCAAGGGCGAGCTCGTCGAGTCCCTGCCGTCCGCCGAGGACGGCGGAGTGGCGGTCCTCAACGCCGACGACCCGCTCGTCCGCGCCATGGCGAGCCGAACCAAGGCCCGCGTGACCCTGTTCGGCGAAGCGGACGAAGCGGCCGTACGTGCCGAGAACGTCCGGCTCACAGAGAACGGACAGCCTTCTTTCAAGCTTCACACACCCACCGGGTGCAGCGACGTGACCTTGCGCCTGTACGGTGAGCACCACGTGTCGAACGCGCTCGCAGCGGCCGCCGTCGCGCACGAGCTGGGCATGCCTGTCGACGAGATCGCCACCGCGCTCTCCGAGGCCGGCTCCCTTTCGCGCTGGCGCATGGAGGTCACCGAGCGTCCGGACGGCGTGACGATCGTCAACGACGCCTACAACGCGAACCCCGAGTCCATGCGAGCCGCCCTGCGCGCGCTCGCGGCCATGGGCCGGGCCGGACAGGCCCGCGGGGCCCGTACGTGGGCGGTGCTCGGCAAGATGGCCGAGCTCGGTGACGCGTCGCTCGCCGAGCACGACGCGGTCGGACGGCTCGCCGTCCGGCTCAACGTCAGCAAGCTCGTCGCGGTCGGGGACAGGGAAGCGTCCTGGCTGCAACTGGGCGCCTATAACGAGGGTTCGTGGGGTGAGGAGTCGGTGCACGTGTCCGACGCGCAGGCGGCTGTCGACCTGTTGCGCAGGGAGCTGCGCCCGGGGGACGTGGTCCTGGTGAAGGCGTCCCGGTCGGTCGGTCTCGAGCAGGTCGCCCTGGCGCTGCTCGACACTGAGGGCGAGGTATCCGGCCGATGAGGCAGATCCTCTTCGCGGGGGCCATCGGCCTCTTCCTGACCCTGATCGGCACCCCGCTGCTCATCAAGCTGCTGGCCCGCAAGGGATACGGGCAGTTCATCCGGGACGACGGCCCGCGCGGCCACGCCGGGAAGAAGGGCACGCCCACCATGGGCGGCATCTCCTTCATCCTGGCCACGCTCATCGCGTACGCCCTGGCCAAGGTCATCACCGGCGAGGACCCGACGTACTCGGGCGTCCTGGTGCTGTTCCTGATGGCCGGCATGGGCCTGGTCGGCTTCCTCGACGACTACATCAAGATCGTCAAGCAGCGTTCGCTGGGCCTGCGGGCCAAGGCGAAGATGGCCGGCCAGCTGATCGTCGGCATCGCCTTCGCGGTGCTCTCGCTCCAGTTCGCGGACCTGCGCGGGCTCACCCCCGCCTCCGAGAAGCTCTCCTTCATCACCGACTTCGGCTGGTCGATCGGCCCGGTCCTCTTCGTGGTCTGGGCGCTCTTCATGATCCTGGCCATGTCGAACGGCGTGAACCTGACGGACGGTCTGGACGGCCTGGCCACCGGCGCCTCCGTGATGGTCTTCGGCGCCTACACCTTCATCGGGCTGTGGCAGTTCCAGGAGTCCTGCGCCAACGCGCTGACCCTGACCAACCCGAACGCCTGCTTCGAGGTCCGCGACCCGCTCGACCTCGCGGTCGTGGCCTCCGCGCTCATGGGAGCCTGTTTCGGCTTCCTGTGGTGGAACACCTCGCCCGCCAAGATCTTCATGGGTGACACCGGCTCCCTCGCCCTCGGCGGCGCGCTCGCCGGTCTCGCCATCTGCTCCCGTACGGAGCTGCTGCTGGCCCTGCTCGGCGGCCTGTTCGTGCTGATCACGATGTCCGTGATCATCCAGGTCGGCTCGTTCAAGATGACCGGCAAGCGCGTCTTCCGGATGGCCCCCCTCCAGCACCACTTCGAACTCAAGGGGTGGTCTGAGGTCCTGGTCGTCGTCCGGTTCTGGATCATCCAGGGCATGTGCGTCATCGTGGGCCTGGGCCTCTTCTACGCGGGATGGGCAGCCGACAAGTGAGCGAAGAGCTGGACTGGCAGGGCAAGCGGGTCACGGTCGCGGGTCTCGGGGTGTCCGGCATCCCGGCCGCCCGGGCCCTGGCCGCCCGCGGCGCCGTGGTGACCGTCGTCAACGACGGGGACGACGAGCGCTCCCGGACACAGGCCGCCGCGCTGGAGGCGGAGGGGATCACCGTCCGCCTCGGCGACGGCGCGACCCTGCCGGCCGGCACCGAGCTGGTCGTCACCACCCCCGGCTGGCAGCCGGACAAGCCGCTCTTCACGGCCGCCGCCGAGGCGGGCGTGGAGATCTGGGGCGACGTCGAGCTGGCCTGGCGGCTCCGGGGCCCCGACGCGGCCCCGTGGCTGGCGATCACCGGCACCAACGGCAAGACCACCACGACCCGGATGCTCGCCTCCATCCTGGAGGCCGCCGGGCTGCGGACCGCCGCCGTCGGCAACATCGGCGTCTCGCTCCTCGACGCCGTCCTCGGCGACGAGAAGTACGACGTCCTCGCCGTCGAGCTCTCCAGCTACCAGCTGCACTGGGCGCCCTCCGTGCGCGCCCACTCGGCCGCCGTGCTCAACCTGGCGCCGGACCACCTCGACTGGCACGGCTCGATGGAGGCGTACGCCGCCGACAAGGGCCGGATCTACGAGGGCAACCAGGTCGCCTGCGTCTACAACGTCGCCGACCCGGTCACCGAGCACCTGGTCCGCGAGGCCGACGTCGAGGAGGGCTGCCGGGCCATCGGCTTCACCCTCGGCACCCCCGGCCCCTCCCAGCTCGGCGTCGTCGAGGGCATCCTCGTCGACCGGGCCTTCGTCGAGAACCGGCAGAAGAACGCCCAGGAGCTGGCCGAGGTCGCCGACGTGCAGCCGCCGGCCCCGCACAACATCGCCAACGCGCTCGCCGCGGCCGCCCTCGCCCGCGCCTTCGGCGTCGAGCCGAAGGCCGTACGGGACGGGCTGCGGGCCTTCCGCCCCGACCCGCACCGGATCGAACTGGTCGAGGAGGTCGAGGGCGTGACCTACGTCGACGACTCCAAGGCCACCAACACCCACGCCGCCGAGGCCTCGTTGGCCGCCTACGACCCGATCGTCTGGATCGCCGGCGGCCTCGCCAAGGGCGCCACCTTCGACGAGCTGGTGCAGAACTCCGCGAAGCGGCTGCGCGGGGCCGTGCTGATCGGCGCGGACCGCGCGCTGATCCGTGAAGCCCTGGCGCGACACGCCCCGGAGGTCCCGGTGGTGGACCTCGACCGGACCGACACTGGGGCGATGTCCGAGGCGGTCCGCGAGGCGGCCCGGCTCGCCCGGCCGGGGGACACCGTCCTGCTGGCCCCGGCCTGCGCCTCGATGGACATGTTCACCAACTACAACAAGCGGGGCGAGGCGTTCGCGGACGCGGTCCGCGCCCTCGCCGCCACCGGGGACGCCTGACCCGACCACTGCGAGGGTCCGGCCTACCGGGCCTGACCGGAGGGGGCAGCGAACCATGCCGAGCAAGATCGCCGGGACACGCCGGGCCGCCCCCCCCCCCCCGCGCGGGGGGGGGCCCCCCCCCCCCCCCGGGCGCGGCCGCGGGGCCCCCCCCCCCGCCGACACCCTGGTTGGCAGCCCACCCGGGCCCGGATCGGGGGGTGCTTCCACACCTCGATACCAACTCGTGTGTCCATCCCCGCCCCCCCCAACCGCGGGGGGGGGGGGGGGGCCCCCGCGACCCCGAGGGGGGCGCGCGGCGGAGGCGTACGCGGGCTCTACACGCGGGCGCAGCGGGCCTGGGACCGGCCGCTCACGGCGTATTACGTGATCATCGGCGCGGGGCTGCTCATCACCACGCTCGGCCTGGTGATGGTCTACTCGGCCTCGATGATCACGGCACTCCGCTACGAGCTGGTGCCGTCCTACTTCTTCCGGAAGCAGTTCTTCGCCGCCCTCCTGGGCACCGGACTGCTCCTCGTCGCCTCGCGGATGCCGGTGAAGCTGCACCGGGCGCTCGCCTACCCGATCCTGGTCGGCGCGGTCTTCCTCATGGTGCTCGTGCAGATCCCGGGGATAGGGCATTCCGTCGGCGGCAACCAGAACTGGATCTCGCTGGGCGGCCCGTTCATGCTTCAGCCCAGCGAGTTCGGCAAGCTGGGCCTCATCCTGTGGGGCGCCGACCTGCTCGCCCGCAAGCAGGACACGAAGCTCCTCGCCCAGTGGAAGCACATGCTCGTGCCGCTGGTGCCGGGGGCCTTCATGCTGCTCGGGCTGATCATGCTCGGCGGCGACATGGGCACCGCGATCATCCTCACCGCGATCCTCTTCGGCCTGCTGTGGACGGCCGGCGCCCCCACCCGCCTCTTCGTCGGCGTGCTCGCGGTGGCGGGCGCCCTGGGCGTGCTGCTCATCAAGACCAGCCCGCACCGGATGGACCGCTTCCAGTGCATCGGCGCCACCGATCCGGGTGGCGAGGGGGCCCCGTGCCTCCAGGCCGCGCACGGAATCTATGCTCTGGCGTCGGGCGGATGGTTCGGTTCCGGGCTCGGTGCGAGTGTGGAAAAATGGGGCCAACTACCCGAAGCGCACACCGACTTCATCTTCGCGGTCACCGGTGAGGAACTGGGCCTCGCGGGGACGCTGTCGGTCGTCGCCCTGTTCGCGGCCCTAGGCTATGCGGGTATCCGCGTGGCCGGACGCACGGAGGACCCCTTCGTGAGATTCGCCGCGGGAGGCGTGACCACCTGGATCACGGCCCAGGCCGTGATCAACATCGGTGCGGTGCTCGGTCTGCTGCCGATCGCCGGCGTCCCGCTCCCGCTGTTCTCGTACGGGGGGTCGGCCCTGCTGCCGACCATGTTCGCCGTCGGGCTCCTGATCGCCTTCGCGCGACAGGAACCCGCCGCGAAAGCGGCCCTGGCCATGCGCCGCCCCGGCTGGGGCAAGCGGGCCGGGGTGAGATGGAAGTCGATGCGACGGCGCGTCAAGAAGCGCCCGTCCGGAGAGCGGTGAATTTCGGTGCATGTCGTACTCGCCGGCGGGGGGACCGCCGGTCACATCGAGCCGGCGCTCGCCCTCGCGGACGCCCTGCGCAGGCAGGACCCGAGCGTGGGCATCACGGCGCTGGGCACGGAGAAGGGTCTGGAGACCCGGCTCGTCCCCGAGCGGGGCTACGAGTTGGCGCTCATCCCCGCCGTACCGCTGCCCCGCAAGCCCACCCCGGAGCTGATCACCGTCCCCGGACGCCTGCGCGGCACCATCAAGGCCGCCGAGCAGGTCCTGGAGCGGACCAAGGCGGACTGCGTGGTCGGCTTCGGCGGTTACGTGGCGCTTCCCGGCTACCTCGCCGCCAAGCGCCTCGGCGTGCCGATCGTGGTCCACGAGGCCAACGCCCGGCCCGGCCTGGCCAACAAGATCGGCTCCCGGTACGCGGCCGGGGTCGCCGTCGCCACCCCGGACTCCAAGCTCCGCAACGCCCGTTACATCGGCATCCCGCTGCGGCACACCATCGCCACCCTCGACCGGGCCCGGGTCCGGCCCGAGGCGCGGGCCGCCTTCGGGCTCGACCCCAACCTGCCCACGCTCCTCGTCTCCGGCGGCTCCCAGGGCGCCCGCCGGCTCAACGAGGTCGTCCAGCAGGTCGCCCCGGTGCTCCAGCGCTCCGGCATCCAGATCCTGCACGCGGTCGGCCCGAAGAACGAACTGCCGCGGGTCGACAACATGCCCGGGATGCCGCCTTACGTGCCGGTACCGTACGTGGACCGGATGGATCTCGCGTACGCCGCGGCCGACATGATGCTTTGCCGCGCCGGCGCCATGACCGTCGCCGAGCTCTCCGCCGTCGGACTGCCCGCCGCCTACGTCCCGCTGCCCATCGGCAACGGCGAACAGCGGCTCAACGCCCAGCCGGTGGTCAAGGCCGGCGGCGGACTCCTCGTCGACGACGCGGAGCTGTCGCCGCAGTGGGTGCAGGCCAACGTCCTGCCCGTGCTCGCCGATCCGCACCGGCTGTACGAGATGTCCCGCGCCGCCGCCGAGTTCGGCCGCCGGGACGCCGACGACCTGCTCGTCGGCATGGTGTACGAGGCGATCGCCGCCCGCCGACAGGCGTAGCGGAGGACCGAGGGAAGAGGCGCGCGTGGCAGCCGGACCGACGACCGCGGAGAAGAGCGGCACCGGGAAGCGACCAGGACCGTCGGACCGGCAGCCCCGGCCGGAGGGCACGCGCGGACGCTTCCGCCCGACCGGGCTGCGGCTCGCCCTGATCGCCGTCGGCGTGCTCCTGCTCGCCGGCGGCACGGTCTGGGCCCTCTACGGATCGACCTGGTTCCGTGTGGAACGTGTGAAGACTTCGGGCACGGAGGTGCTCACCCCGGCCGAGGTCGAGGCCGTCGCCGCCGTCCCGGTCGGCGCGCCGCTGGTCACCGTCGACATCGACGCCATCGAGGCGCGGCTCAGGGAGAAACTGCCCCGGATCGCCTCGGTCGACGTATTCCGGTCCTGGCCGCACGGAATCGGACTGAAAGTGACCGAACGGAAACCGGTGCTCCTTCTGGAGAAGCGCGGATCATTCACCGAAGTCGACTCCGCGGCCGTCCCGTTCGCGACCGTCACCACTCCGCCCCGCGGAGTGCCCCGGCTCGTCCTCGACGCGGCCGCTTCGCCCAGCCTGCGGCGCTTCGACGCGGACCGCCTGCTGGCCGAGGCGGTGCGCGTTCGGAGTGAACTCCCGGACGCGATCGCGAAGGACACTCGTGTCGTACGCCTCTCCTCGTACGATTCCGTCACTCTGGAGCTGACCCGGGATCGCACCGTCTTCTGGGGGAGTGCCGAACACGGGCCCGCCAAGGCCCGGGTGCTCACCGCCCTCATGAAGGCGACCCCCAAAGCGGGGCACTTCGACGTAAGTGCCCCCAGCGCGCCCGCCTCGTCGGGGAGTTGACGCGCATCGGCGCTGGCCAGCACCCTGGTTGGCCAGCGCTACGGGTGATCACATAGGGTGAAAAGAAAAACGGGAGGTTCGGCGTGTTCGTTGAACGCGCGCCGCTCGTCGACTTAGTGTCCTGTTCGGAAGAGTCCAGCGAACAGAGACACTGGTAACCCTAAACTTCAACGTTAGGGTTGGGGTCGGCGCACGGACCACCCCATCGGCATCCGTCGTCGCGGCGCGCCAACCACCGCGCAATGACGACACGTAACTCGAGGCGAGAGGCCTTCGACGTGGCAGCACCGCAGAACTACCTCGCAGTCATCAAGGTCATCGGTGTCGGCGGCGGTGGTGTCAATGCCATCAACCGAATGATCGAGGTCGGTCTCAAGGGCGTCGAGTTCATCGCCATCAACACCGACGCACAGGCACTGTTGATGAGCGACGCCGACGTCAAGCTCGACGTCGGCCGTGAACTGACCCGCGGCCTCGGGGCCGGGGCCAACCCCGCCGTCGGCCGCAAGGCGGCCGAGGACCACCGGGAGGAGATCGAGGAGGTCCTCAAGGGGGCCGACATGGTCTTCGTCACCGCCGGCGAGGGCGGCGGCACCGGCACCGGCGGCGCGCCCGTCGTCGCCAACATCGCGCGCTCGCTCGGCGCCCTGACGATCGGCGTGGTCACCCGCCCGTTCACCTTCGAGGGCCGCCGGCGCGCCAACCAGGCGGAGGACGGCATCGCCGAGCTCCGCGAAGAGGTCGACACCCTCATCGTCATCCCGAACGACCGGCTGCTGTCCATCTCGGACCGCCAGGTGTCGGTCCTCGACGCCTTCAAGTCGGCCGACCAGGTCCTGCTCAGCGGTGTCCAGGGCATCACCGACCTCATCACCACCCCGGGTCTGATCAACCTCGACTTCGCCGACGTCAAGTCGGTCATGTCCGAGGCGGGTTCCGCCCTCATGGGCATCGGTTCCGCCCGCGGCGACGACCGCGCGGTGGCCGCCGCGGAGATGGCGATCTCCTCGCCGCTCCTGGAGGCGTCCATCGACGGCGCCCGCGGTGTGCTCCTGTCCATCTCCGGCGGCTCGGACCTCGGTCTCTTCGAGATCAACGAGGCCGCGCAGCTGGTCAGCGAGGCCGCCCACCCGGAGGCCAACATCATCTTCGGCGCCGTCATCGACGACGCCCTCGGCGACGAGGTCCGGGTCACCGTCATCGCGGCCGGCTTCGACGGCGGCCAGCCGCCGGCCCGCCGGGACAACATCATCGGTTCGGTCTCCGCCAAGCGCGAGGAGCCGGCCCCGGCCCCCCGCATCGCCGAGACCTCCCGCCCGCTCGGCGGCCTCGGCACGGTGGCGCCCCGCGAGGAGCCCGTCGCCGCTCCGGTCGAGCCGGCCCCGGCCGTCAGCGAGGCCCCGCTGCCGCCCGTCCCGCCGGTGGTCCCGCCGGCCCGCCCGTACACGGACAGCCCCGCCGAGGAGCTGGACGTGCCGGACTTCCTGAAGTGATAGGGCACCGCTTCACCACGAACGGCGCGCACTTCGCCTTCACCGACAGGTGGGGCGGGGTGAGCGCCGTTCCGTACGAGGAGCTCAACCTCGGCGGCGCCGTCGGCGACGACCCGGCGGCCGTCCGGGCCAACCGGGCCCGCGCCGCCGGGGAGCTGGGGCTCGACCCGTCGCTCGTGGTCTGGATGAACCAGGTCCACGGCGCCGGCGTCGCCGTCGTCGACGGACCCTGGGAGGGCGGCGAGGCCGTCCCCGCCGTCGACGCGATCGTCACCACCCGCCGCGGACTCGGCCTCGCCGTCCTCACCGCGGACTGCGTCCCCGTCCTCCTCGCCGACCCGGTCGCCGGGGTCGTCGCCGCCGCCCACGCCGGGCGGCCCGGCATGATCGCCGGGGTCGTCCCCGCCGCCGTCACGGCGATGACCGAGCTGGGCGCCGAGCCCGGCCGGATCACCGCCCGCACCGGACCCGCCGTCTGCGGACGCTGTTACGAGGTCCCCGAGGCGATGCGCGCCGAGGTCGCCGCCGTCGAACCCGACGCGTACGCCGAGACCTCCTGGGGCACCCCCGCCGTCGACGTCGCCGCCGGGGTCCGCGCCCAGCTGGCCCGGCTCGGGGTCACCGACGTCGAGGACACCGGGGTCTGCACCCTGGAGTCCGCGGACCACTACTCGTACCGACGCGATCGCACCACGGGGCGACTCGCGGGATATGTCTGGTTGGGCAGGTAAGAGGCATGACGGACCGTAAGGCCGAACTCGCGGAGAACCTCGCGCGGGTGGAGGAGCGGATCGCGGCCGCGTGCGCCGCCGCCGGCCGCCCCCGCGAGGAGGTGACCCTCATCGTGGTCACCAAGACCTACCCGGCGAGCGACGTGCGGATCCTGCACGGACTCGGGGTGCGGAACGTCGCGGAGAACCGCGACCAGGACGCCGCCCCCAAGGCGGCCGCCTGCGCCGACCTCGATCTCACCTGGCACTTCGTCGGTCAGTTGCAGACCAACAAGGTCAGATCCGTGGTGGGTTATGCCGATGTGGTGCAGTCCGTCGACCGGCTCAAGCTCGTCTCCTCCCTCTCCGCGGCCGCGGAGAGGGCCGGACGCGAACTCGGCTGCCTGATCCAGGTCGCCCTCGACGCCGAGGCCGGCGGGCGCGGCGACCGCGGCGGCGTGTCGCCGGACGGGATCGAGGAGTTGGCGGCCGCCGTCGACGCGGCGCCCGGACTGCGGCTCGGCGGCCTGATGACCGTCGCCCCGCTCGTCGGCGCGTACGCGGGCCGGCAACGTGCCGCCTTCGACCGGCTGATGGATTTGTCGACTGCCCTGCGCGCGACCCGTCCGGCTGCGAACATGGTGTCAGCGGGCATGAGTGCGGACCTCGAGGACGCCATCGCCGCCGGGGCGACACACGTACGCGTCGGTACTGCGGTACTCGGTGTGCGCGCGAAGCTCGGGTAACGTCGCGAAGCAGGTCGGACCACAGCAGAAAATATGGTCATTCCGCGAACGGCGGGGTGACTCCGTGGATCGCGGGCACTTGGTGACGAGGCCGATCCACCACAGAGCGGAGGAATCGGAGCATGGCCGGCGCGATGCGCAAGATGGCGGTCTACCTCGGTCTCGTGGAGGACGATGGGTACGACGGGCGGGGCTTCGACCCCGACGACGACTTCGAGCCCGAGCTGGAGCCGGAGCCCGAGCGGGAGCGGCGTCACACCCCGCCGCGCCAGATCGAGCGCGAGGAACCGGTGCGCGTGGTGCAGCCCCCCGCGCCCCGGGAACCGGTCGCCCACTCTGTCCCGGTACTCGCCGAAAGCGGTCGCCCGGCCCGAATTGCCCCCGTGGCATCCATCACACCCGAACGCCCGAGCCTGGAGAAGAACGCACCTGTGATCATGCCCAAGGTCGTGTCCGAGCGGGAGCCGTACCGCATCACCACGCTGCACCCCCGGACCTACAACGAGGCCCGTACCATCGGGGAACACTTCCGTGAGGGCACCCCGGTGATCATGAACCTCACGGAGATGGACGACACGGACGCGAAGCGACTTGTCGACTTTGCCGCCGGACTCGTCTTCGGGCTCCATGGCAGCATTGAGCGCGTGACGCAGAAGGTGTTCCTGTTGTCGCCTGCTAACGTCGATGTCACGGCGGAGGACAAGGCCCGGATCGCAGAGGGCGGATTCTTCAACCAGAGCTGAGAACGAAACCGTACGGACCGGTCGCGGAAGCGGCCGGAGCAAGCTGAGAGCACGAGAACCAGGGGAGAGGGAACCGCGGGATGGGCGTCGCACTGCAGGTGGTCTACATCGCGCTGATGTGCTTCCTCGTCTTCCTGATCTTCCGGCTGGTCATGGACTACGTCTTCCAGTTCGCCCGTTCATGGCAACCCGGTAAGGCGATGGTGGTCGTTCTGGAGGCCACCTACACTGTCACCGATCCACCGCTCAAGCTTCTGCGGCGGCTCATCCCGCCGCTTCGTCTCGGGGGCGTGGCACTCGACCTGTCCTTCTTCGTTCTGATGATCATCGTCTACATCCTCATCTCCGTCGTGAACTCCCTCGCGAGGTGAGTGTGGACGATACGGTCCTGCCGACTGCCGACGACTACGTAGAGGTGAAGAAGAGATGCCGCTGACCCCCGAGGACGTGCGGAACAAGCAGTTCACGACCGTCCGCCTTCGAGAAGGCTATGACGAGGACGAGGTCGATGCCTTTCTCGACGAGGTCGAGGCCGAGCTGACCCGCCTGCTCCGCGAGAACGAGGACCTGCGCGCCAAGCTGGCCGCCGCGACGCGCGCCGCCGCGCAGAACCAGCAGCAGGCCATGCGCAAGCCCCCGGAGCCGCAGGACCGTCCCGTCGGTCCCGGCGCGCCGGTGCCCGCCGCCATATCCGGTCCGCCGGTCCAGCAGCAGCCGCCGCAGATGGGCCCGCCGCAGCTGCCTTCCGGTGCTCCTCAGCTTCCCGCCGGCCCCATGCAGGGCGGACCCATGGGTCCCGGCCCGATGCAGGGCGGTCCGATGGGTCCCGGCCCGATGCAGGGCGGCCCCATGGGCCACCCGCAGCAGCAGATGCAGCCGCAGCCTCCGCAGCAGCCCGGTGGCGACAGCGCCGCGCGCGTGCTCTCGCTGGCCCAGCAGACCGCCGACCAGGCGATCGCCGAGGCCCGCTCCGAGGCGAACAAGATCGTCGGCGAGGCGCGCTCCCGCGCCGAGGGCCTGGAGCGGGACGCCCGCGCCAAGGCGGACGCTCTTGAGCGGGACGCGCAGGAGAAGCACCGCGTCGCGATGGGCTCCCTGGAGTCCGCCCGCGCCACGCTGGAGCGCAAGGTCGAGGACCTGCGCGGCTTCGAGCGCGAGTACCGGACCCGTCTGAAGTCCTACCTGGAGTCGCAGCTGCGTCAGCTGGAGACCCAGGCGGACGACTCGCTGGCCCCGCCGCGGACCCCGGCCACGGCCTCGCTGCCGCCGGCCCCGTCCATGGCGTCCGCCGGTGCCGGTGCGCCGTCCTACGGTGGCAACGGTCCGATGGGCGGCGGTCCGTCCATGGGCGGTGCCCCGTCCTACGGCGGCCAGCAGCAGATGTCGCCCGCGATGACCCAGCCGATGGCTCCGGTCCGCCCGCAGGCGCCGCAGCCGATGCAGCAGGCGCCGGCGCCGATGCGCGGCTTCCTGATCGACGAGGACGACAACTGAGGCGGCGCCTGAGCGTGCGCTGAGCACGTAGCCGTCGGCAGCCGAAGGGCCAGGACCTGGAGTCACTCCAGCCCCTGGCCCTTCGCCGTACCCGGGCCCGGCTCACGGCCCCGCGGCATGCGGAAGGGCCCCGCACTCCCGAGGGAGTGCGGGGCCCTTCGTGTGAGGTCAGGCCTTGCGCAGGTGGAAGGTGAGGGCGAGCGGGGCGTCCTCGAAGGCGGGGCCGTAGCCGTCGGAGGGCGCGCCCTCCGCGTAGTCCGTGGACAGGACCTCTTCCGCGATGAGGGAGGCGTGGGCCGTGAGGGCCTCCGCCGTCTCGGGGGAGGTCGTCGTCCAGCGCAGCGCGATGCGGTCGGCGACGTCGAGGCCGCTGTTCTTGCGGGCCTCCTGGATGAGGCGGATCGCGTCACGGGCCAGGCCGGCGCGGCGCAGCTCGGGCGTGATCTCCAGGTCCAGCGCGACCGTCGCGCCGGAGTCGGAGGCGACCGACCAGCCCTCGCGCGGGGTCTCCGTGATGATGATCTCCTCGGGCGTGACGGTGATCGTCTCGCCGTTCACCTCCAGCGGCGCCTCGCCGGAGCGGAGGGCCAGCGCGAGGGCCGCCGCGTCGGCCGCGGCCACGGCCTTGGCGACGTCCTGGACGCCCTTGCCGAAGCGCTTGCCGAGGGCGCGGAAGTTCGCCTTGGCGGTGGTGTCGACCAGGCTGCCGCCGACCTCGGAGAGGGAGGCGAGGGAGGAGACGTTCAGCTCCTCCGTGATCTGGGCCTGGAGCTCGGGCGACAGGGCCGCGAAGCCGTTCGCCGCCACCAGCGCGCGGGACAGCGGCTGGCGGGTCTTCACGCCGGACTCGGCGCGGGTGGCGCGGCCCAGCTCGACCAGTCGGCGGACGAGCAGCATCTGCTCGGAGAGCGTGGGGTCGATGAGGGCCGCGTCGGCCTCCGGCCAGGTCGCGAGGTGGACCGACTCGGGGGCGTCCGGCGTCACCGGGACGACGAGGTCCTGCCAGACCCGCTCCGTGATGAAGGGGGTGAGCGGGGCCATCAGGCGGGTGACCGTCTCGACGACCTCGTGCAGGGTCCGCAGGGCCCCCTTGTCGCCCTGCCAGAAGCGGCGGCGGGAGCGGCGCACGTACCAGTTGGAGAGGTCGTCGACGAAGGCGGAGAGGAGCTTGCCGGTGCGCTGGGTGTCGTACGCCTCCATCGCCTCGGTGGCCTCGGCGACGAGCGTGTTCAGCTCGGAGAGCAGCCACTTGTCGAGGACGGACCGGTCGGCCGGGGCCGGGTCGGCGGCGGACGGCGCCCAGCCGGACGTACGGGCGTACAGGGCCTGGAAGGCGACCGTGTTCCAGTACGTCAGGAGGGTCTTGCGGACGACCTCCTGGATGGTGCCGTGGCCGACGCGGCGGGCCGCCCAGGGGGAGCCGCCGGCCGCCATGAACCAGCGGACGGCGTCGGCGCCGTGCTGGTCCATCAGCGGGATCGGCTGGAGGATGTTGCCGAGGTGCTTGGACATCTTGCGGCCGTCCTCGGCGAGGATGTGGCCGAGGCAGACCACGTTCTCGTACGAGGACTTGTCGAAGACCAGGGTGCCGACGGCCATCAGCGTGTAGAACCAGCCGCGGGTCTGGTCGATGGCCTCGGAGATGAACTGGGCCGGGTAGCGGCTCTCGAACAGCTCCTTGTTCTGGTACGGGTAGCCGTACTGCGCGAACGGCATGGAGCCCGAGTCGTACCAGGCGTCGATGACCTCGGGGACGCGGACGGCTTCGAGGGAGCAGCCCTCGGCCGGGCACGCGAAGGTGACGTCGTCGATGTAGGGGCGGTGCGGGTCGAGCGCGGACTGGTCGGTGCCGGTCAGCTCGGTCAGCTCGGCGCGGGAGCCGACGCAGGTGAGGTGGCCCTCCTCGCAGCGCCAGATCGGCAGCGGGGTGCCCCAGTAGCGGTTGCGGGAGAGCGCCCAGTCGATGTTGTTGGTGAGCCAGTCGCCGAAGCGGCCGTGCTTGACGGAGTCCGGGAACCAGTTGGTGTTCTCGTTCTCCTCCAGGAGACGGTCCTTGACGGCCGTCGTGCGGATGTACCAGGACGGCTGCGCGTAGTAGAGCAGGGCCGTGTGACAGCGCCAGCAGTGCGGGTAGCTGTGCTCGTACGGCACGTGCTTGTAGAGCAGGCCCCGCGCGTCGAGGTCGGCGGTGAGCGCCTCGTCGGCCTTCTTGAAGAAGACGCCGCCGACCAGCGGGACCTCCTCCTCGAAGGTGCCGTCGGGGCGGACCGGGTTCACGACCGGCAGGCCGTACGCCTTGCAGACCTTGAGGTCGTCCTCGCCGAAGGCGGGGGACTGGTGGACGAGACCGGTGCCGTCCTCGGTGGTGACGTACTCGGCGTTGACCACGTAGTGGGCCGGGGCGTCGAAGGGGATCAGCTCGAAGGGGCGCTGGTAGGTCCAGCGCTCCATCTCGGCGCCGGTGAAGGACTCGCCGGTGGTGACCCAGCCCTCGCCGAGGGCCTTGTCGAGCAGCGGCTCGGCGACGACCAGGCGCTCGTCGCCGTCGGTGGCGACGACGTAGGTGACCTCGGGGTGGGCGGCGACGGCCGTGTTGGAGACCAGGGTCCACGGGGTGGTCGTCCAGACGAGGAGCGCGGCCTTGCCGGCGAGCGGGCCGGAGGTCAGCGGGAAGCGGACGAAGACCGAGGGGTCGACGACCGTCTCGTAGCCCTGGGCGAGCTCGTGGTCGGAGAGGCCGGTGCCGCAGCGGGGGCACCAGGGGGCGACGCGGTGGTCCTGGACGAGCAGGCCCTTGTCGAAGATCTGCTTGAGCGACCACCAGACCGACTCGATGTACGAGGGGTCCATGGTGCGGTAGGCGTCGTCGAGGTCGACCCAGTAGCCCATGCGGGTCGTGAGCTCGGCGAAGGCGTCGGTGTGGCGGGTCACCGACTCGCGGCACTTCGCGTTGAACTCCGCGATGCCGTACTCCTCGATGTCCTTCTTGCCGGAGAAGCCGAGCTCCTTCTCGACGGCGAGCTCCACCGGGAGGCCGTGGCAGTCCCAGCCGGCCTTGCGGGCCACGTGGTAGCCGCGCATGGTGCGGAAGCGGGGGAAGACGTCCTTGAAGACGCGGGCCTCGATGTGGTGGGCGCCGGGCATGCCGTTGGCGGTCGGCGGGCCCTCGTAGAAGACCCACTCGGGGCGGCCCTCGGACTGCTCCAGGGTCTTGGCGAAGACCTTGTTCTCCTGCCAGAAGTCGAGCACGGCGTGCTCGAGCGCGGACAGGTCGACCTGGGCGGGCACCTGGCGGTACTGCGGCGTGGTCATGCGGCGGACTCTCCTCCGGACGGACATTTCCTGCTTCCGTCGGAGGGACGAGAGCCGTGCTCCCGCGGTACCACCCTCCTTGGCCCCGGGCGTGACCGTCCGAAGCCCCCTCATTGGGGTCGCGACACCGGGTCTAGTCACCGCGCTTCGTGGTGCGTGTCCACGCGGCTTTCTTCCGGCAGCTCCGGGGTGATGCTTCGCATCGGGCTCGCCCCCGGGCTCTCACCGTCCCCGGGTCGCTCATGGCTCGCGTACGACGCTACTGGTCCCCATCGACGCCTCTCGCTGAGGCCAGTGTACGGGGCGCGGGGGCACCGGGCCGACCGGATTGCCGGTGACCCGAATGGGCACATGGGGCGGTCCGGGTTCCCGGGGGCCGTGCGGGGGAGCGGCCGGGCGGATAACCCGGCGGGGAGTTGGGCACCTGTTCCCACGGGTGCGTGCCGAGGGCGGCGGGGCGGGCGGAATGGGCGGCGTGCCCCGTTGCCGCGCGCCTTGGGCCGATTTATCGTCCCAGCACGATGCGCGAGCAAGATCACAAAATGTGAAGGGGCCGCGACATGGTGGCGAAGAAGACCGCCGCGAAGCAGTCCCCGGCCGCCGCCGGGGACCCCGGGTCCGCCGGTTCCCCGGGCGACCCCGGGGCCCCGGAGGGCGCGGCCGGCAAGCGGCGGACGGCGGCCCCGGCCGGCCGGGCGGCGAAGCGGACGTCCGCGGACGAGCCGGCGGACGGCGCGCCCGCCCCGGCCGTGAAGAAGGCGGCGGCGAAGAAGGCCGTCGCGCGGAAGACGGCCGCGAAGAAGGCGAAGACGGCCGCCGCCGAGGCGGTCGCCGACGCCGTCACCGAGAATGCCCCGGCGAAGAGGACGGCCGCGAGGAAGACGGCGGCCGGGAAGGCCGGGAGCGGTGCGGGGAAGACCGCCGACGGGGCCGAGGGGGCTCCGGAGGGGGAGAAGTCCGTGAGGAAGGCCGTCGGCCGGAAGGCCGCCGCGAAGAAGCAGACAGGAGCCAGGACGGTGGCAGCGAAGAAGACCGCGGGTGGCGTCACGACCGCCGAGGACGAGGCGGCCGTGCCCCCGGCGCGTACCGGCGAGCTCGCGGTACGGCCCGGCGAGGACCCGTGGACCCCGGAGGAGGTCGCCGAGGCCCGCAGCGAGCTGCAGGCCGAGGTGCTGCGGCTGCGCAGCGAGCTGGCGCACTCCCAGGAGGAGCTGACCGGTCTGATGCGGGACTCCGGGGACGGCGCCGGCCAGGACGAGGCCGACACCGGCACCAAGAACATCACCCGCGAGCACGAGCTGGCCCTGGCGGCGAACGCGCGGGAGATGCTGGAGCAGTCCGAGCACGCCCTGGAGCGGCTCGACGCGGGCACGTACGGCCTCTGCGAGGTCTGCGGCAAGCCCATCGGCAAGGCCCGCATGCAGGCGTTCCCGCGCGCCACCCTGTGCGTGGAGGACAAGCAGAAGCAGGAGCGGCGGGGCTAGGCCGCGCGACACGGTCCGGGAGCCGTGGGCGGGAGGCCGGTGGTGGTGCGGGCTGCCGGTCTCGTACGCCTGTGCCGTACCCTCGGTGCACGGTCAGGCAACGAGGTACGAGGGACTCACTCACGTGGCAGAGGCGGAGAGCGTCATCGGTACGCCGGATTCAGCAGGGGCCGAGGACTCGGCCGCCCCGGAGGAGCGGCCCGAGGGGGCTCCGAAGGGCAGGCGGCGGATCGTCGCGCTCTTCGTGGTGGCCGTGCTCGCCTATCTGATCGACCTCGGCAGCAAGATCGTCGTGGTGGAGAAGCTGGAGGGCCGTGAGCCGATCAGGGTCATCGGCGACCTGCTCCGCTTCGAGGCGATCCGCAACCCGGGCGCGGCCTTCGGCATGGGCGAGGCGTTCACCATCGTCTTCACCTGCATCGCGGCGGCCGTCATCGTGGTGATCATCCGGCTGGCCCGCAAGCTCTACAGCCTGCCCTGGGCGATCGCGCTGGGCCTGCTGCTCGGCGGCGCGCTGGGCAATCTCACCGACCGGCTGTTCCGCTCGCCGGGCGCCTTCGAGGGCGCGGTCGTGGACTTCATCGCCCCGGCCCACTTCGCCGTCTTCAACCTCGCCGACTCGGCGATCGTCTGCGGCGGCATCCTGATCGTCATCCTGTCCTTCCGGGGGCTGGACCCGGACGGCACCGTCCACAAGGACTGAGCACGCAGGACCGAGCACTCCCGGCACAAGGCATACTCGACGGGTGAGCACGAGTCCCGAGATCCGCACCCTGCCCGTTCCCGATGGCCTGGAGGGCGAGCGCGTCGACGCCGCCATCGCCCGTATGTTCGGGTTCTCCCGTACGAAGGCGGCCGAGCTCGCCGCGGCGGGGAAGGTCCAGGTCGACGGCGCCGTCGTCGGCAAGTCCGAGCGGGTGAGCGGCGGCGCGTGGCTGGAGGTCGAGATGCCGGGCGCCCCCGCGTCCGTGCAGATCGTCGCCGAGCCCGTGGAGGGCATGGAGATCGTCCACGACGACGACGACATCGTGGTGATCATGAAGCCGATCGGGGTCGCCGCGCACCCGAGCCCCGGCTGGACCGGCACCACCGTGATCGGCGGCCTCGCCGCCGCCGGCTACCGGATCTCCACCTCCGGCGCCGCCGAGCGCCAGGGCATCGTGCACCGCCTCGACGTCGGCACCTCCGGCCTGATGGTGGTCGCCAAGTCCGAGTACGCGTACACCTCGCTCAAGCGCCAGTTCAAGGAGCGCACGGTCGACAAGCGCTACCACGCGCTGGTCCAGGGCCACCCGGACCCGCTGAGCGGCACCATCGACGCGCCCATCGGCCGGCACCCGAACCACGACTACAAGTGGGCCGTGACCGCCGACGGCAAGCCGTCCGTCACCCACTACGACCTGATCGAGGCGTACCGGGCGGCCTCGCTGCTCGACATCAAGCTGGAGACCGGCCGCACCCACCAGATCCGGGTGCACATGTCGGCCCACCGCCACCCCTGCGTCGGCGACCTCACCTACGGCGCCGACCCGACCATGGCCAAGCGGCTCGGGCTCACCCGCCAGTGGCTGCACGCGGTCCGGCTGGGCTTCGAGCACCCCGGCGACGGCAAGTGGGTCGAGTTCGCCTCCACCTACCCGGCCGACCTCCAGACCGCCCTCGACCGCATCGAGGCGGAGAGCCGGTGAGCGAGGCGTACGCGGTCCGCGAGGCGTACACGGTCCGCGAGGCCGTCGGCGAGGCCGATCTGGAGGCGTGCTTCGCGGTCCGCCGCGAGGTCTTCGTCGAGGAGCAGGGCGTCCCGGCGGAGCTGGAGTACGACACGTACGACGCCACCGCCGTGCACGTCCTCGCGGTCCGGGCGGACGGGGTGCCGCTGGGCACCGGCCGGCTGCTGCACGGGGCCGACGCGGTCGGCAGGACCGGCGGGGACGCCTCCGTGGGCTCGCTCGGCCGGCTCGCGGTCGCCGGGGCGGCGCGCGGCCTCGGGATCGGCGCGGCGCTGGTCCGGGCCATCGAGGACGCGGCCCGCGCGCGCGGCCTGACCGCCGTCGACCTGCACGCCCAGACCCGGGCCCTCGGCTTCTACGAGCGGCTGGGCTACGCGGCGTACGGCGGCGAGTTCCCGGACGCGGGGATCCCGCACCGGGCGATGCGGCGCACGCTGTAGGAGCGGCTTCCCCGGCCGGCGGATCCCGGACATGACTGAGGGCCTGGCCGGGTGGGCAGGCCCTTGGCGATTCCCGGGGCGGTTCGTGGCGCGCCCGGGCGTCGTGCTCGTGGCGGCGGCTACTTCCAGGTGTGGCAGCCGTGCGGCCGTTCGCTCGCGGGACCGGTGCACTGGCCGCTCTGGCCTCCACCGTTTCCGCCGTTGGTGGGCGGGTGAGGTGCCGCCAGCGCGGCCGAGCCGGCGCCGAGCACGCCCGCGACGGCGAGCATGAGGGCTGCCGCGCGGCGCCCGATGGACTGCTTCAGCATGACATCCTCCTCACGACTGGTCGGAATGTCCCTTTTATGATAGGGCCTCGATCTTCGACCTGCTCAAGGGGACACCGTGGACCAGCTCGCCCTGCTGTTCTTGCTGCTGCTCGGGGCGGTTCTCACCGTGCCTCTCGGCGACCGGCTCGGGCTCCCCGCGCCGGTCCTGATGACGCTCCTCGGGATCGCGCTGGCCCTGCTGCCCTTCGTGCCGAACGTCGACATCCCGCCCGAGTTCATCCTGCCCCTGGTGCTGCCGCCGCTGCTCTACGCCTCCGTGCAGCGGACCTCCTGGCGGCAGTTCGCGGCCAACCGGCGGCCGATCTTCCTGCTCGCGGTCGCCCTGGTCTTCGTCACCACGGCCGCCGTCGGCGCGGTCGCGGACGCCCTGGTCCCCGGCATCCCGCTGGCCGCCGCGCTGGCACTGGGTGCCCTGGTCGCCCCGCCCGACCCGGTCGCGGCGACCGCCGTGGCCGGCTCGCTCGGGCTGCCCCGGCGGCTGGTGTCCATCCTGGAGGGCGAGGGTCTCTTCAACGACGTCACCGCGATCGTGCTCTACCACGTGGCCATCGCGGCCGTGGTGAGCGGCGAGTTCTCCTGGCCGGAGGCGCTCGGCGAGCTGGTCCTGTCGGCCGTCGTCGCGGTGGCCGTCGGCCTGGTGCTCGGCTGGCTCACCAACCAGCTGATGGGCTTCCTCGGCGACGCCACCCTGCAGACCGGCCTCACCCTCCTCGTCCCCTTCGTCTCCTACGTCGTCGCCGAGGAGCTGCACGGCTCCGGGGTGCTCGCGGTCCTCGTCACCGCGCTCTTCCTCGCCGAGTACGCGGTCGACGCCGACGACGTGATGGGGCGGCTCGCCGGGCAGACCTTCTGGGAGGTCGTCGACACGCTCGTCACCGGCATCGCCTTCGGTCTCATCGGCCTCGAACTGATCCATGTCTTCGGGGTCGCGGAGGGCCGGGCCGGCGAGATGCTCGGCTGGGGCGCCGTGGTCGTCGCCGTGGTCGTCGGGGTCCGGCTGCTGTGGCTGCTGCCCGCCACCTGGCTGGCGAAGCGGCTGCACGACCGCAGGGACGTGGCCGAGGAGATCCCGATGAGCTGGCGGGAGACGGTCGTCATGTGGTGGTCCGGGATGCGCGGGGTGGCGTCGGTGGCGCTGGCCCTGGCCATCCCGCGGACCACCGAGGACGGCTCGCCCTTCCCCGGCCGGGACGAGCTGGTCTTCATCGCCTTCTGCGTGATCATGGCGACGCTGGTCGCCCAGGGGCTCACCCTGCCCTGGTTGGTGCGGAAGCTCGGGGTGAAGGCCGACGCGGACGCCGAGCGGGCCTTCGAGCGGGAGCTGGCCGTCCGGGCCGCGAAGGCCGCCAAGCGGCGCCTGAAGGAGATCGAGGAGGTCGAGGAGCTGCCCGAGGAGATCGCCGAACGGCTCCAGCGCGGCGCCTTCGACATCGGGGCGCGGATCAGCCCGGACATGGTGGACGAGGAGCGGCGGGCCGCCTTCACGGAGCGGGTCGAGCGGATGAGGAAGCTCCAGTCGATCCAGCGGGAGTTGATGTCCGCCGCCCGGCACGCCGTGCTCTCCGCGCGCAGCGAGCCGGGTGCCGACCCCGAGGTGGTGGACCGGGTGCTGCGGCAGCTGGACGTCCGCTCGATGCGCTGAGCCCGGCCGGCGGCTCCGGGGAGTTCTCCGTGGTGGGTGGCAGGATGGCGGGTATGGACATCATGCTTTTCCACTCGGTGCACGGGTTGCGCCCGGCGGTCGAGGCCGCCGCCGATCGACTGCGGGCCGCCGGCCATCAGGTGTGGGTGCCGGACCTCTTCGACGGCTGGACCACGGACTCGGTCGAGGAGGGCATGGCGAGGAAGGACGAGATCGGCTCGGACGAGCTGCTGAAGCGCGCGGTGCTCGCCGCGGCCCCCTACTCGGAGCGCGGGCTCGTCTACGCCGGCTTCTCCTTCGGGGCCTCGGTGGCGCAGACCCTGGCGCTCGGCGACGAGAAGGCGCGCGGGCTGCTGCTGCTCCACGGCACCTCGGACCTGGCGCCGAACGCGTCGGTGGACGAGCTGCCGGTCCAGCTGCACGTGGCCGAGCCCGACCCGTTCGAGACGGACGACTGGCTGTCCGCCTGGTACCTCCAGATGCGCAAGGCCGGGGCGGACGTGGAGATCTACCGGTACCGGGGCGCCGGGCACGTGTACACGGACCCGGAGCTGCCGGACTGGGACGCCGAGGCCGCGGAGCGGACCTGGGCGATCGCGCTCGACTTCCTCGACGGGCTGGCCGAGGAGGACTGACGGGAACGGCCCCCGGGGGAGTCCCCCCGGGGGCCGTTCAGCTGCTGCGGACGGGCCGTCAGGCGCGGTACGCGGTCCAGTGGTCGTTCATCCGGGTCACCTGACCCGTGGTGAACTGGTACATGCACGCGTCGTACGTGTAGTCCATGAAGTTGTGGATCGGGTCCACACCGGTCTTGGAGGCGCAGGAGTCACGGCCGGTCGGGCACTCGTAGGCCGGGGACTTCTCGGCCGGGGTGTCGGCGACGTAGTCGCCGTTGCCGTTGCAGCCGCCCTGGAAGGTGTGGTACAGGCCCATCCAGTGGCCGACCTCGTGGGTGGCGGTGTCGCCCTGGTTGTAGTTGGCCGCCGAGCCGCCCGGCAGGGAGGCGTCGAGCAGGACCACGCCGTCCATGGACGGGTTGGACTGGTACGAGGACGGGAAGGTCGCCCAGCCGAGCAGGCCGCCGCTGAGGTTGGCGGTGTAGATGTTCAGCGCGTTCGCGCCGCCCTGGCGGAGGGACTGCTTCATGGCCTTCTCGGCGGTGGAGCCGGAGGCCAGGTTGTACCAGGACGCGTTGTCCGTGTAGGTGGTGCCGGCGAGCGAGAACTGGAAGCCGGTGTTCACGTTGCCGGTGCCCTGGCCGCCGAAGGCCGCGTTGAGCACGTTCATCTGGTTGTTGATGTCCGTGGCGCTCAGCTTGCCGGTCGTGCCGCTGTGGACGACGTGGAAGTAGACCGGGATGGTGGCGCCGGCCGTGGCGGCCGTGGCGGAGAGCCGGCCGCTCGACTTCAGCTCCGAGAGCTTCTTGCTCAGCTCGGCGTCCATGGCCTTGGCCTGGGCGGCGGAGACCTCGTTCGGCTCGTGGGCGTGGGTGTCGGCGCCCTTCTCCTTGCGGGCGCCGGACAGGGCCGCCGTGTCGTCGGCGCACTCCTCGGCGGAGGCGCCGGCCAGGGTCGGGGTGGCCTGGGCGACGACCGGGGCGGAGAGCGGCGCCAGGGCCAGGGTTCCGGCCAGGACGGCGGTGCCGAGTACACGACGTGAGGTACGCGGCGATATACGGACAAGAGCACGCACAGGTGACTCCTCGCGGGGGGTTGTGGGGAGGTACTTCCTCGCCACGGCGGGGAGATTACGCGTCCATGTCAGACACCGTTGAGCGGTGATCAGGCCCAATCAATCGGGGGACAATTAGGGGCATCGGGAAGAAAAAATGAGGCGGCTTCCGGAGTTTGAGACAGCGACGTAACGGAAGCTGTGCCGGAGGCGGGTGGTGTGTCCGGATTCGAGGCCTCGGGACCACCACCCGCCGTAGCCATGTGATCTTCCGTTAACACGAAGGATCATGGCTGAAAATCGACGGTGTCACGTCGATCAGATGACCGGCTGGTACACCCGCTCGACGCGCTGCGTTCCGCTGAGCGTCCGGTAGGAGCGGGACCAGGACGTGGTCGCGGCCGGATCGCGCTTGTCGGAGACCGTGTAGTAGTCCATCTGCGAGCGCGCGGCGGTCACGTCGAGGACCCCGTACCCGTGGTGGTCCATGTCCACCCACTTCACGTGCCGGTTGGCCGCCTTCACCGCGCCCGCGGCCACCACCGAGAGGGTGCCCGGAGCCACGTTCAGCATGTCGTCGAGGTTGTCCGAGGTCACCGAGGTGACTACGAACTCGGTGGCCACCGAGGCGGAGAGCGGGTACGTGGCCGCCTTGGCCGGCACGTCGTTGGCCCACGCCATGTGGATGTCGCCGGTCAGGAAGACGGTGTTCCTGATCGCCCGGGAGCTCAGGTGCGCCAGCAGCTCCCTGCGGTCGTCGGTGTAGCCGTCCCACTGGTCGACGTTGACCGCGATGCCCTCGGTCGGCAGCCCCATCAGCTCGGCGAGCGGCTCCAGGAGGTACGCGGGCAGCGAGCCGAAGGCCACCGGCGAGATCATCACCGAGGTGCCGACCAGCTGCCAGGTGGCGTCCGAACCGGCCAGGCCGGACTTCAGCCAGTCGAGCTGCGCGCGGCCGGTGATCGTGCGCTCCGGGTCGTCGACCGTGCCGGAACCGGTCTTGGCCTGGGCGGAGCGGAACGAGCGCAGGTCGAGCAGGTGCAGATCGGCCAGCCGGCCGAAGCGGATCCGGCGGAAGACCGTGCCCTCGGTGGAGGCGCGGACCGGCATCCACTCGAAGTACGCCTGCTTGGCGGCGGCGACCCGGGCCGCCCAGTCGCCCTCGGCGCCGGGCGTGTGGTTCTCGGCGCCGCCGGTCCAGGCGTCGTTGGCGAACTCGTGGTCGTCCCAGATCGCCACCACCGGGTGGGCCGCGTGCAGCGCCTGGAGGTCCGGGTCCGTCTTGTACCGGCCGTGCCGGGTGCGGTAATCGGCCAGCGAGACGATCTCGTGGCGCGGCTCGTGCGGCCGGACGGTGTCCGCGGCCTCCGGGTAGACGCCGCTCGCGTACTCGTAGATGTAGTCGCCCAGGTGCAGGACCGCGTCCAGGTCGGCGCGGCCGGCCAGGTGGCGGTACGCGGAGAAGTGGCCGGCCTCGAAGTTGGCGCAGGACACCACGCCGAAGCGGACGCCCGGCGCGGCGGCGTCGGCGGCCGGGGCGGTGCGGGTCCGGCCCGCCGCCGAGACCGTGGCGCCGGCGGTGAAGCGGAAGAAGTAGGCGGTGGCCGGGCGCAGTCCGCGGACGTCGGCCTTGACCGTGTGGTCGGCGGCGGCGGACGCGGTGGCCGAACCCGAGGCGACGACCCGGGCGAAGGAGCGGTCCTCGGCCACCTCCCAGTCGACGCGGACGTCCGCGCCGAGCCCGGAGCCGGGCACGGCCTCCGGGGAGGGGGTGACGCGCGTCCAGAGCAGGACGCCGTCGGGCAGCGGGTCGCCGGAGGCGACGCCGTGCAGGAAGGCGGGCGCCGGGGCGTCCGCGAGGGCCGGCGAGGCCGCGCCGAGCAGCGCGGGGGTGGCGACGGCGGTGACGGCGGCGGCCTTGACGACCGTGCGCCGCGTGGGGGCGGAAGATATGGGGTGACTGGTCACGGCCAGTCAGATTACTGACGGGTACGAAAGGTTGACCGTCGAATCCGGAAAGTTCTCCCGGACTTCGCCCGTTGATCACCAGGTTTTCCGGAGTCCTTGCCTCCGAATGCTCCGTCCTCCCGGAATCCGGCCTCCGGAGGCCCGTCGCCCCCGGCCCGCGCGGGGCCGGGGAGCGGACGAGGGAAAGGGTCAGCCCCCGAGGACCGGGGTGAGCGCGGCGTTGAACTCCTCGACCGTCAGCGGCGGGTTCTGCGAGCCCTGGGCGGTCAGCGTCTTGCCGTCCATCTTCAGCGTCGGGGTGCCGGTCACCCCGCTCGCGTCGAAGGTCTTAGACATCTTCATCGCCCAGGCGTCGAAGGTGCCGTCCTCCACGTGCTTCCTGAAGGCGGCGTTGCCCTTCAGCGCCGGGACCGTGTCCGCGACCTCCAGCAGGTAGGAGTCCTTCGCGAACTTGTCCTCGCTCTCCTCCGGGTGCCACTTCGCGGAGTAGAGCGCCGCCTTGTAGTCGAGGAACGCCTCCGGGCTCACGTCGAGCGCCGCGCCCAGCGCCGACAGGGCGTTCTTCGAGCCCTCGCCCTGGTCCATGTTGTCGATGAAGGTCGCGCCGACGTACTTGACCTTGTACTTGCCGGCCTCGACGTCCTTCTCGACGGTGGAGCCGACCGACTGCTCGAAGGTCGCGCAGACCGGGCAGCGCGAGTCCTCGTACAGCTCCAGGGTCTTCTTCGCCGACGCCTTGCCGACGACGACCGTGGTGCCGTTCTCGCCCTCGGTGTTCTTCGGGGCCGTGATCGTCTTCGCGTCGGCGGCGGTCTCCCACGCGCTGGGCTGGTTGGCCTGGACGACCGCGTAGCCGATGCCGCCGGCCGCGGCGAGCACCGCCACCGCCGAGACGCCGACGATCAGCTGCCGGCGGGCGCGGTCCTTCTTCGCCTGGGCCTCGCGCTCCGCGCGCAGACGCTCGCGGGCGGCAGCCTTGTTGGCCTGGTTGTTGCGTGCACTCATGATCGTGAATCTCCGGAAGGAAAGGGGGGACGTCTACGGGGGGCCGTGCGCTCAGACGAGAGCGAGGGATCCCCGCGGCGGTCCCCGCCGCCCCACGGAGTGCACGAGCAGCCGGGCCCGGGACGGGCGCGGCCGGGGCCCCGGGCGCGCCGGGCCCGGCACGGCCCGCCGGCCCCCGCCCGCCAGCGCC
>NZ_JBHYKM010000078.1:0-24027 GCF_042741435.1 Streptomyces sp. NPDC058955
ACCTCATGACCCGACGCCTCACCCAACAGAACACACCCAACTGGCGCGACACCTGACCACAAGCGAAACAGACAACCGAGAATCAAACGCTCACTAAGTCACTCGGATATGGCTTGCGTTCACTCACCCGGGTCACATCACCAGATCAACAACCGCGGACCGGCAGATTCCGCCCCGCCGCCACACCATCAGGCGACAGCAGATCCGCTCAAAGGCTCACGAACCACCCACTCAGATCGCCCTCGTTCGCCAGGGATGGATAGGGCCGATGACGTTCTCACCTCGTGGCGTCAGACGGACCGGTCTTGGTGGCCGGCCGCTGTCCTAGGCTCTGGCCTTGGGGTCAGGGCCGTGTCCACATCAGAATCGAGGTGAGGTGCAGTGCGGCCGCCTGGTAGGCGACCGGCGAGTTTGTCGGTTCGCATGGCCAGGCCGGGTTGATGCAGCGTTCGACTGAGTTGCGCTGCTTGTATGCCTCGGCGTCGACGCCGAGCGGGCGACCACCGGCGCGATCTCGCCGCAGTCGGTGACCGACCGGGTCGGCAGGCTGCGGGATCACGGCGCGCATACCTCGTCGCCGGAGATGCTCGCGGATCGCGCGGGATGAATACGCGGTCCGCCAGGACGGCGACCGGCCAGGTCCGCGGTCTTCCCGGCCCCTCTCGCGGAACGCGGATGTCTGCCATCACCGCCTCGAAGGGCAGCGCGTCGCCCGCCTGACCTGCGGAGACGCGGAGGACCAAGGGGCGTGGACGTGCATGGCTGTCGCTGACGGGACAGACCTCTGTACTCAAGGCGCCACGGGAACGTCCGAGCGCATGGTCGTCGGCTCAGCCCGATCCTCAAGGGTTCGACGACGGTCGGCCCCTCGCCGACCTCGGACCGGATCGGCCGGGATCAACGACTGGACCCGGTCTCACATCGCATCAGTGATCACCGACCGGACAGACAAATCGGTTCAACCGACGAGCAGATCAAGCAGACACGCTCTACCTCGGCTTTTCCCTTAGGATGCGTGATCCACATCGCTCGGGGGATCATGAGCTGTTTCATACGCGACCGAAGACGGTCGGTCTTGTTGCTGCTGGCGTCGGCGGTCCTTCCCGGCGCCGCGGCCCTGGCCGGGGCAGCCACGGGTGGCCAGGGCGAGCCGGTGCTGCTGAGTTGGCCTCGTGAGTACGTGTTCTTGCTGGTCGGCGTGTTTCTGATCCTCCTGGCAGCAGCGGTTCTGTGGGGTCTGGTGAAGTCCGCTCTGCGTATGACGCTGGCCGCCTTGCTGTTGCTGCTGGGTGTCCCGTTGACCTGGATGGGTGGAACCTTCGCCATGCTCGACGGTGACGAGTGGGAGGTGAAGACAGAGTCGGCGCCGGGCCGCGGTGACCGCAGACTGGTGCTGGTGCAATTCGACGACTTCGACCCTGCGCGCTGCCTCTACGTCCACCAGGACGGCCTGCTCGGGGAGCGGCGCTGGAAGGTCGGCTGCTTCATGGGCGAGGGGACGGACTCAGTGACGCGACATGGACCTCGCCCGACCGGGTCCGCATGACCCTGGGCAGCACGTCACAGGAGAGCCATGAGGTGACCATCTTTCCGAGTGGTCAGCCCGAGTGGGTCCTTCTTTACAACAGTGCGATCTGCCCGGGCGACTTGCGCGGGGAATGCCAGAGTTTGTGAACGAGGGTCGAGCCGTTGCTGCCGGCCGGACCGGATCCCGATGCGGGGAAGGCGGAAGCGTGACGCGTGGTCACCGGCAGGTGATCGACGTCAGTACGTGACCAGCCGCCGATTGCCGGTCGACAGGGGCGGGAAGGTGCGCGTTTGGGTGGCGGCCGAGGAGTGTGCTGAGCCGGAGAGTCCCTTCTCCTTGCCGACCGCGGATCCGGAAGCGACCAGGCGCGGCCCGGCCCCGCCGATGCAGTCCATTCCACGGCCCCGTCCCCCAAGCTCATGGCGGTTGGCCGAGCTCCGGACCGTCCTGCCGGACCCAGGCGGTACCTCTCCCGGTGGGAGAGGATATGCGGGTGATCAACCCGCTCTTCCGCACATCCAGACGCCGCCTCATCACCCTGATCATGCTGGCCGCCGTCATCGCCTTCGGGTGGTACGCCGTCCAGCCGGTCTTTCCGGAGTGCACGGTCTACTCAGGGGCCTACGTTCCCGTCGACGCCTCGGCGGAGGAAGTGGACGCCGCTACGCGCCAGGCTTACGAGAATGCCCTGGCCGACGGGGCATGCGGACCGCCACGCGCTCGGTTCCGAGACTGGGTGGGCTGACCTGAGGCCGTACGTTCGGCGCGCTGCACTCGCGCCGTAGACGGGGCAGGCCCCCTGAAACTGGTCACTGAGCCCGGGAGGAGGGGATGGTCCTGGCGCGGTGGCCGTCTGGGGCTGGCCGTTTCCCGTTCGGGCGTCGGGTGTGGGGGAGAGTCTCCGGCGTGGTGGGTGCCTCGGAGCGCTCCGTGCGCGGCGGGTCCGATTTTGGGTGTTCAGACTGCCCCCAGCGCTGTGCGCTCAGCGTCGCGCAGCCATCCGAGGTACCACTGCGCGAAGGTCACCGGCTTTCCGTCGCGGCCGAGGAGCGGTGCGAGGTCGGCGTCGTCCACTCGGCAGTCCGACCAGATCGTGCCGCGGTGGCTGCCGCTGATGATGAGCCACTCCCGCTGGGCGCAGCCCAGGTGGCAGATCACGATCGCACCGACGGTGCGCTCGGGGGCGAACATGACGGCGCCCCACCGTTCGTCCCATGCTTCGATGGCATCGTCGAACTCCTCGATCTCGTCGAAGTCCTCTTCCTCGGGGCGTTCAGCAAGGAGTACGTCGACGATCTCGGGGTCCGGGCCCTGCTCGGGGAACGGCTCGGCAAGCCGGAGCAGATCTGCCATGTCCGCGCCGTCGCCCTCCCACCGCCAACGGCCCTGCACTCGCCGCACCGGGAACAGGCCATGGGCGGGACCAGCGCCGCCCGCGCCGACATGAAGGAGGAATGTCCGGAATTCGTCCGGCAGCCGCACCTTCATCTGTGCCTCGAGCTCTGCCAGCTCGGCGTGGCTGAGCGGTTCCTCCAGAACCCATCTGTGCCTCAAGGCCCCGAACACTTCGTTGCTCGCGGGCGACATCCCCAAAGCCTCGACCCGTTGACGGGTGCCCGCCCACTGCTGATCAGTCATAGGCAGAAGGTGGGTGCTGCCACCGACATCGAACGTCGACGGGACCCTCCTGAAAGCCAGGTGCGGCCAGGTCAAACCGCTGCGGGAGGGCGTGCATCGTGTGGTCCGGTGACGCGGCGAGTGCGTCGTGCGGGACGCGGCTGGGGACGGGCGTGCGGAGGATGACCCGTTTTGGGGTCCGTTTGAAGGGTGGGTGTGGGGGTGGTGTGGTGTGGTCACCTCAATTTCCGCTCAGATGTGATGACGATTCTTCGGATGTGTCTCTAGTGTCCTCTCATTCGAGCAGGACGGAGCAAGAGGTCGATGAGCGCAGTGGCAGTGTCCGAGGAGCAGGGGGATCGTTCCCGGGGCCGGGAGGATCTGGGCGTTCCGCCTGTGATGAGGAAACGTTTCGGCGTGCTGCGTGTGCTGCAGGACATCGGCCTCACGATCGGTCGTGGTGACGTCGTCGTCGCTCTGGTGAGACTCCGCGGCATGCGTCCGGTCGGTGCCGTCGCGGGCGCCGTCGTCCTTGGCCTGACCGTCACCGGGTGTGGGCTCGGGTCGGACCTCGGTGGCGAGAGCGAGGAGATCGCCATCGGCATCAAGTTCGACCAGCCCGGTCTCGGCCTGAAGACCGCGGACGGCTCGTACGAGGGCTTCGACGTCGACGTCGCCACGTACGTCGCCAAGAAGCTGGGTTACTCCGAGGACGACATCGTCTGGAAGGAAGCCCCGTCGGCCGAGCGCGAGAACCTCATCAAGAACGGCGACGTGGAGTTCGTCGTGGCGACCTACTCGATCAACGAGAAGCGCCTGAAGGAGGTCGACTTCGCGGGTCCGTACTTCCTGACCCACCAGGACCTGCTGGTCCGCGGCGACGAGGTCTCGATCACCAAGATCGAGGACCTCAACTCCAGGAAGCTCTGCTCGGTCACCGGCTCCACCTCCGCGCAGAACGTCAAGCAGAAGCTGGCCCCGGAGGCCGGCCTCCAGCAGCTCGGCGGCTACTCCGAGTGCCTGGCCGGCCTGGAGGACAAGAAGGTCGACGCTCTGACCACGGACGCCGCCATCCTGGCCGGCTACGCCTCGCAGCAGCAGCACTGGGGCAAGTTCAAGCTCGTGGGGCTCTCCCTGAGCGACGAGAACTACGGCATCGGCCTCAAGAAGGGCGACAGCGAGCTCAAGGCCAAGATCAACAAGGCCCTGGGGGAGATGGTGTCCGACGGCACCTGGCGGAAGCTCGTGAGGAAGCACTTCAGCCTGTCGAGCTACCAGAGCGAACCCCCGCCGAGCATCCAGAACTGAACGTTCCTCTCGCGAGCGGCCGGAAAGCCTCCTCGGCCCGGTCGCTCGTGAGCATGGCGCGACCGGGAGTGCCGTTCCTGTTGTGAGCCCCGTGCGGCGCGGCCTCAGAGTGTCGGATGCCGGCACCCGGGGTACTCCGCCGCAGCAGTTCGGTGGCCGTGTGGCGGTGCTGTCGTAGGCGGTCTGCTTGGGTGGGCAGGGGAAGGGATGTTGCTGGTGGGTGCGGGCGTGGCGGGGCCGCTTGGCCTCGGAGGTGAAGCCCGGCATGGTCTGCGTCTTCTCGTGCGTGACCCGCTCGGCAGTGGTCGGTTGCGGGGTGATCTCGACTGCCCGACTGCCGGACTGCCGGACCGCCGCGTACGGTGTGACTCCTTCTGGAGATCGTCGGTCTTCACGTAGAGCGCGGTGGTGAGGGAGTCCAACTCTGTCTTGGGGCAATGACGTTGGACACTCTCCATCCGACCCTGCGGGCGACTCTCTGGAACGGATGGGCGCGTCGAGATCGATGGCCCCTGCGGACTCAGGCGCCCACGGTCCCGTCGACGCCTTCACGCAGAAAGTCCGCATGCCCGTTGTGGCGGCCATACTCCAGAAGTACGTGCACCATCACCATCCGCAGCGACACCTCCTCGCCCCATCGGGGCTGGTACCCGGCCAGGTCCAGGGACTCGGCCTCCCGCTCGATGCGGCGCGAGTTCTCCACCTCGGCATCCCAGGCCGCGAACGCCTCGTCCCTGGTCGACGCGCTCGCGTCGTACGCCGCCTGGAAGTCGATCTTGTCGGACCAGACCATGGGCGCGTCGTTGTCCTCGAATACTCGGCGGAACCAAGCACGCTCCACCTCCGCCATGTGCCGCACCAGACCGAGCAGCGACAGCGTGGACGGCGGCATCGACTGCTGCCGCAGTTCCTCGTCGGTGAGCCCTTCGCACTTCATGGCGAGGGTTGCGCGGTGGTAGTCGAGGAAGGCCCGCAGCATGTCGCGTTCGCTGCCAAAGCTGGGCGGTCCTGTGCGATTGTCGCTGGTCATTGGCCATGCTCCTCGTGCGTGCTGGTGTTGAGGGCCAGTATCCAATCCGGTCGACCGTCTCCCCCAACGAGGCCGTCGACCGGACCTGACTGTTCCTACTGAGGTCGCCGGACACGGGAGAGTGACGGGCTCACGGGACCCCGCGCCGCAACTTCCTTGGAATCGATCGTCAGGAGAGCACGGTCAGGGCCAGTGTGGCGGCTGCCGTGGCGAGGAAGAAGGCGGGGAACCCGAGGTTGTGGAGCACGCGGGCGCGCAAGTGGAAGGCGAGGGCGCCCAGGTAGAGCAGCGTGAGGCCGCAGGCCGCGGCGGCGCCGAGAGGGCGCAGTGCGGCGTCGTAGAGGCCGAGGACGAGGCCCGCTGCTCCGGCCAGCTTGAGGGCTGCGAGTCGGGGGAGCCAGGATCGGGGGACACCCACCTCCGCTGCGTTGGCCAGGACGAAGCGTGCCCCGGCGAGGTCGGCGGAGGCGATGGCGACGTTGATGGCGGCGGTGAACAGGGTGACGACGGGCAGTGTGAGCTGGGTGGCGGTCATGCCTTCAGGGTCTGGGGGCGCCCGGGCGCGGTCCAATACCGGTTTCCATAACCTGTTGGCATGGATGTGGACATGCGCATGCTTCGGTACTTCCTCGCAGTGGCGCAGGAAGGCAGCCTGACCGGGGCCGCGGCGAGGCTGTTCGTCTCGCAGCCTGCGCTGACCAAGCGGATCCGGCGTCTGGAGGAGGATCTCGGCGTCCGGCTCTTCGCGCGTTCGCGGTCGGGGATGGCGCTGACCGAGGCCGGCCGGGAGTTCGCCTCGCGGGTACCCGCGCTGCTGGACGCCTGGGACGAGACGGTTCGGGCGACCGGCCGGGCGGCGCGCGTGTTGCGCCTGGGCTTCCTGGACGCGGGCGCGGTGGGTGCCGTCCCCGAAGCCGTCGCCGAATTCCGCCGGTCCCGGCCGCAGTGGCGGGTGGAACTGCGACAGTGCGACTGGTCGGACCCGAGCGGCGGCCTGGCCCGGGGCGAGGTGGATGCGGCAGTGGTGCGCCTGCCGTTCCCGGGCCAGAAGAGGTGGGCGGTGCGGGAGCTGTTCGCCGAGGAGCGAGGGGTGCTGCTGCCGGCTGCACATCCGTTGGCGGACTGCCCGACCGTGGAGTTCGAGGAGCTTGTGGACGAGCCGTTCGTCGCGGCCGACGCAGCGTCCGGAGCGTGGAGGGAACACTGGCTCGCGGTGGAGGAGCGCGGCGGGCACCCTGTCAGGGTCGGCGCCGTCACCAGCCGTCCCGACGAATGGCTCGGAGCGGTGGCAGGCGGTTGCGTGGCGCTGGCCCCAGCGTCGGCCGCGCACTTCTACCCCCACCCGAACGTGGTGTTCCGTCCGGTTCGCGGGATCTTGCCGAGCCGGGTGGGACTGGCCTGGCCTCGCAGCCAGACGCACGCGCCTGCCCTGGACGAGTTGCTGGCGGCCATTGCGCGGCGCCTGAGCCGTCGTTGAGGGCGGGGCGCCGGAACGTCACCGGCCGGGCGTGCGGACTCTGGTGTTCTGGGCGGCTGCTGTGACCGACTGGCCTTGCTGGCTTGGGGGCGAGGATGTCGCAGAACACAGCCAGAGGCTGGAGAGCGAGCAGTTCGGCGGTGCCGTCCGAGGGACCTCCTGAAGGAGGCTGTAAAGAACGTTTCATCCTGGCGGGGTGTTTGGTAACTGGCGCGTTGTCGCCGCTTGGGGCGGACCGTGCCGACGTGTGAGGAACCGCCCGTGGAGTGCAATGTGTGTGGTCAGGCGATGTGGCGGTGGCCGATGCCGCCGACGGCTTGGGAAGAGGAGATCTGGTCCTGTCGCTGGTGCCATGCTGCCGCCCATGGGGGCGGCGAGTGTCGGCGTACGCGTGAATCCTCACTCCGGTACGGATGAACAGGGACAGTTTCAGCTGCGCTGCGCCTCGGTTCCCGGATGCCCTGGCGGCGATGGCTGGGGACGTCTCGGAGCCGGCGGGCCCCTCTCATGTGTGGTCGAGACTCCGGGCGGTTCGCCGCTCAAGTCCGGACCTGCAGTCAGTCGGCCACTCCGCTGCGGAGATCGAGAAGATCGCGGAGTCACGGAGGAGGCCATGCTCGCCAGGGGCACACGACCGTGACCAGTTCCGCAGCACGCCTTCGAAACGAGCGCCTACCTCTTCGATCGCCGCCCTTAAGGCCTAACCCCCCGACGCAGTAGGGGCGTTGTTGACCGCGAAGACCTGGTTGCCCGCCGCGCAGGGGTGGTCGGCGTACTTGCTGGACGTACCGCCGCCCAGGGTGACCTTCTCGCCTTCCTTCGCGAAGACCTTGCCGTCCGGCTCGTACACGACGGCCTTGTCGTTTTCGATCCGGGCGGTCCAGCCGTACCCCCAGCTGAGGGGGACGACGCGTCCGTCCAGCGACGACTTCGCCGCCACGCAGTTCTTGTCGGTGACCACAAGCGCTCCCGGCAGGGCCGCCAGGAGCGCGGCCGTGGGGTCGTTCTTGGCCCTCAGGATCATCCGGGGTGGCGTCGCGGGGCTCTCGGCCGCGCCCGTGGTCGTCGCGGGGGCAGAGGCGGCGGTGGAGGTCGCCCGCGAGGTCGGGATGGTCGGAGGGGTCTCGGTGGGGGACCCGCAGCCCACGACTCCCGTCAGCAGGAGCACTCCCGCAGCGGCGGTCGCCGCTCGGCATGCTGTGGTACGGGTTCTGGTGCCGTCCTGGTCCGTCATCGCATCCCGTCCGTTCGCCGGGCGCACGCCTTGGGTGCGCTCCAGAGTGGGACGGTGGTGCAGCCGCACGGGTTCCGTGCGGCTACACCGCCGTGTGTCAGCCGACTTCCGGGAGACGCCCCAGATGTTCAGGACGGTGCTGATGGGCACGCAGTTGACCCAACGCGAGCAACCGACGTTGCAGGCGTCGGGGTTCACGGAGCCGCGGGCGGTGGTCATGGGGTCGGCGTTGATGTCCGCACTGATGAGGATGCCCCGGGCCGGTACGCCGCCGGTCACCGCCTTGAACATCGGACCGCCGCTGTCGCCGTGGCCGCCCACCGAACGCTGTGGGAGCGCGTGGTCCCGCTGCTGCCGCCCGCTCCCGAACGACGCCGTCGGCATCCTGGACGGCTTCGCGTTCCGGACAGAGCAGCTCTCGCCGGCATCATGAACGTCCTGCGGACCGGTGTCGCCTGGCGGGGGACGTCCCGGCCGAGACCGTGGGCTGCTCCGGAGTAACAGCCTGGCGCAGGCTGAGGGACTGGACCGAGGCCGGCGTGTGGCCGCGCCCGCATGCTGCCCTGCCAGCCGAGCTTCGCCGCGCCGATCTGCTGGACCTGGACGACTGCGCCGTGCACCGGTCGCACGTCCGGGCGCTCAAAGTGCGGGGATGACGTCGGCCCCTCGCCCGTCGACGGGGCCCGCCTCGGATCCTCACCCAGCTCGTGCCGCTGTTCGACGCCGTCCCGCCCATCCGACGTCTGCGAGGACGTACCCGCCGCAAGCCCCCGGCGCCTGTATGCGGACCGGGGCTACGACTTCGACAAGTACCGCCGCCTGCCGTGGAAACGCGGCCTCAAACCACTGATCGCCCGACGTGGCGTCGCCACGGCTCCGGACTGGGCAAGGTGCGGTGGGCGGTGGGGCGCGCCTTCGCCTGGCTGCACCAGTTCAAACGGCTCCGTACCCACTACGAACGACGCGCCGATCTCCACCAAGGCCTGCTCGAACTGGCCTGCAGATTCATATGCCTACGCCGACTCCCACGAACGGCCAATCGCTCAGTCAGTAACGGAGGCGAGCTTCAGCCCCATCGATACGCACCATGCAGTCCTTGAAGAGCCGCAACGGAGTCTGCTGGCCGTCAACCGGAGCCAGCGTGAGCCCCCGATCCTGCAACGGCTTGGCCAGGGCGACGAACCTGAGCCCATCCGGGTCCCGGCCCCCGTAGGTCGCCAACGCCTCGAACAACGGCCTCACGCTCTCCCAGCCAGGTCCCGGGGTGAAGCGCGCCAGGAAGAACGGCTGATCACAGCCGTACTCACTCAGCTCACCGACCAGGACGTCTCCCTGCAACAGCTGCCACCGCGTCATCTGGTGTCCCCGTCCCCCACCACCCAGTCGAGTTCGTATCATCGCAGCGCAACCCTCTGGCCAAGCGCTCCATTCTGAAACGTTCAGTCGGGCACGCACTGTCATACCGTGGCGTGACCGGCCGGGACGCTACGACGCCTGGCAAACCGCCGAGCAGTTGCAGGGCCAGGCGGTACTCGGCCGGAGCCCGCATGCCAGGACCGTTCCGAGACCCAGGACGAACAGTCGATGTTCGTCTGCGGCGCCAGCCGGGCTGCTACGGGCCGCACACTGAACCGGTGGGTCCAGCCGACCCGTGAGAAGGTGATGAACGTGGCATCTTCCGAGGCGTCACGGCGAAGCCCGGTACGACCTGGACGTCGTTTCAACGGGTGAGGTGCCGTCGGATGAACGGTGCCGCCCCCAGGACGAGGACGGCGAAGGCGGTCAGTCGTTGAAGGCCCGGCTGGACGGCGAGGTTGCTGTGCTGGATGCCGTAGGTCGCGTACCAGTTGGCGGCGAGGTCGGTCGCCATGATGGCGCAGGCCATGTCGATTCCTCGGCGTCTGCCCCTGATCAGGAACACGGCGGCGAGCGCGTCGAGCAGTGCCAGCGATGACCAGTAGAGGTTGAGCCAGGCCGGTGCCCAGTCGTAGGGGTGCAGACCGTGGCTGAGGAGGTCGGTGACGTGCGCGGAAGCGCCGACGAAGAGCAGGGCGGCTGCGATGCCGCAGACCGAGAGGACGGCCCAGCGCGGGGTGTGGTGCATCCATCCGATCACGGCGTGGATCGTCGCACCTTCGGGTGCTGCCCGTCAGGCGGTCAGTCGTGGTGTGTGTCCGTAGGGCGCAGAGGAGAGGCGGCATGGGGCCGCGATGTCTCCCGGCATGACCGGACATCCGCATGCCCGGTCGACTCCAGTCGTTCGGGGCCGGATCGGCGTACGAGATCATGGGCGCCTGACAGATGAGGACGACACACGGGGGTACGGGATCCATGGTGGCGTTCCACGCATCCGCGCTGGACGGTGTCGGCCGTAATCCGGCGCTGCCCGTCTCGCTGCTGCTGCGCCTGCTCGCGTTCGACGGGGGCGGGGACCGCCGTCCGCCGCGTGGCGCGCTGCAGCGGGCCGGGCTGCCGGAGGCGGCCGTCATGGTGATCCTGGCCCACCGGGATCCGGGCGTCCGGATCGATTTCGCCATGAGTGCCGGGGCGGAGCCCGCACAGCGGGCCCGGCTCGTGGACGATCCTTCTCCGAAGGTGCGGGTGGCGCTCGCGTACGGGCCCGAGGTGTACGACCCGCGCACCGAGGTCGCGCCGCTCCCGGACGCCGTGTGCGCCCGTCTGCTCGACGATCCCGTCCCTTCTGTCCGGGCGGCTCTGCTGGACTCGCGCAATGTGGCGCCGTCGTTCGTGGCCTCGATGGCTGGGCATCACCGTGCGGCAGCGCGCCGGGAAGCGGTGCGACGTGCCTGGGAGATCCTGCCGGCGGGCGTGCGGTCGGCGCTGCTGGCCGACCCTGATCCCGAGGTGCGGCGGGCCGCCGCGCTGGGGGAGTGCCGGCGGGACGCACGCCTCACCGCCGCACTCGTTCGCGATCCGAGGTCCGCCGCCGAGGCGCTGCGCCGAGGGCTCCTCGACCGCGCCGACGCCGAGCGGTACGTCGTCGAGCGGACGCACCTGGCGGCCCTCGCCGGGAACCCGTCGCTGCCCGCCGACCTCGTGGCGCGGCTCGCCGTCGACCCCGACGAGGCCGTACGGCTCGCGGTCTCCCTCAGGCCCGAGTTGGACGAGGCACGGCGCATGGCCATCGACTTCACGGCCGGGGAGCGCGACAGGGGCGACGGTGTTCCGTGGGTACGGGACGGGCTCACCGACCCCGCGGTGCTGCGGCGGGCCGCCACCTCCGGCCACCCGCTGCTCCGGCGTGCCGCCGCCTGGAGCCCGCACCTGCCGCCCGACCTGCTGAGCCTTCTCGCGCGCGTCGAGGACCCGGTGCTGGACGACCTCCTGGGCATCCACCACCCCGACACCCCGGAGGAGGTACTGATGCGTGTGTACGCGCGGCTCGGCGCGACGTTCTCCGCCTGGATGGCGGAGACGCACCCTCGTTTTCCCCGCGAGGGCCTCGCCGCGCGCTACGCGGACCACCCCGACGGGAAGTACCGTCGGCTGGCCGTCCGGGACCCTGCCGCCACGCCCGCGCTGATCGAACGGCTCAGCCATGACCCCGTGGTCTGGACGCGTCAGGCCGCGGCCGGCGATCCGCGCCTTCCGCTCCACCGGCTCCTGGAAGCCCTCCACGTTCCCGAACTCGCCTCGCGCGCGGGCGCCAACCCGGCCCTTCCCGAGGACGCGATGGCCGCCGTCCTGGACCGGGCGGGTGTTCCCGCCTGACCGCCGTGCGGCACCGCCTCGCTCGCGGCGCGAAGGCGGAAGGCACGTTCCGCGGGTGATGTTCGGCGCTATCAGGAGGCGGCGTGGGCGGGGAATGGGGGAACTGCGCCGGTGATCGTGATGCAGCCCGTCCTGGAGATGGACGTACCCGCCGGCTTCGACCTCTGGCCTGTGGCCGAGGCCGAGTCGCTCGGCTTCCTCACTCTCAGCGGTGAGCTCTCCTCCGCCGAAGTCGGGTCCGCGGTGATGCGCATCGCCGGCTGCAATGACATCGACCCCGACGGCGACCGTCCGCCTCGACCGGCCGGCGCGCTCGACTCCTTCCTCCACGGACTCCTGACGTTCGACAGTCCCTTCGCCTCCGGCGGCCTGCGCGTCACGGACCACGCCACGGGAGTCGCCTTCCTTCCCGGCTGCTGCGATGGACTGGAGCAGTGGCGCGACTGGCACCGGTTCATCGAAGGCGGCAGCCCGCTCGGATTCGGCCACGACCCCGTGTCCCCCCTCGCGGAGCGCCTCGGGGACACCGTCCGGCTCACGGTCAACGCCGAGGAGAGCGACAGCCCGGTGATCGAGCTGACCGCCGCCGACTTCCGCGCGCTGCTCGCCGGTGCCGAGCGCGACCTTGTCGACTTCCTGGCGCTGGCCGCCAGTTGGGCCTCCGTGTACCTGCCCCGGCACCATGGGCCCGTCGTATCCGCCCTGGCCCGCGCTCTCGATCTTCCCTTGCCGGGCGTACCGCCGGAGGCGTAAGGCGGCGGTTGTCCTGGCTCCGCCGGCCGGAGGGGGCCTCGGGTGGGCACGGCGTGCGGCACGGCGAGCACGGTCGTCCGTACCTGCCTGGGCTTGACGGCCTGGCTCACCCTCCCCGCCCGACCGCCCGCTCCGGTCTCGGCTCGACGAACAGCTGGGGCCGGGCGGAGCAGGTCGAGCGGCACTCGCGGGGACGCCGAAGGACCCTCACGGCCAAGGGCGGTGCCGGATGTCTATGACGTCCATGCCGGCGGCACCGGCCGCGGCGACGCCTTCGTCGGTGTCGTCGTGGGCGAGGCACGCGCTGGGGTGCACGCTGAGCTCCACGTCCTGCTCACCCACCCCGACACCCTGACCCGCATCCGCCAGGGGACCCTCGACTGGGACGACGTCGTCGAGGAGACCCTGCGCATCGACGGCCCGGTCATGCACGTTCCGCTGCGCTGTGCCGTCGAGGACATCGACCTGGGCGAGGGTGTCGTCATCAGGAAGGGCGCCCCGATCATCATCGCCTTCGCCGCCGCCGGACGTGACCCTGAACTGCACCCCGACGATCCGGATCGATTCGACCCCACCCGGGCCGGCAAGAAGCACCTCGCCTTCGGTCACGGGCCCCACTACTGCCTCGGCGCCCATCTCGCCCGTCTGGAAGCCCGGATCGCCCTGACCACCCTGTTCGCACAGCTGCCCGACCTCGCCCTCGCCCACCCCGAGGAACAACCGCCCCGCGTCACGTCGATGATCGTCAACGGCCCCGAGAACCTGCCCGTCATCCCTCGCCCGGCCGCCTAGTCCGACTCTTTCGGGGACCTCGGGACCTCGGGACCTCGGGACCTCGGGACCTCGGGACCATCGGTCCGGCCATCCCGGGCTGGTCGGACCGGAAGCCCCCCGTTCGAGGATCGGCCGATCAGCGGTGCTCAGGATTCTCGAAGTCGAAGCGGCAGCCGGCGTCCCACTCGGAGCGCTGGTTTCCGTGGGCGGGGATGCCGCCGGCGTCCTTGAGCATCCTCGCCAGGTGGAGCTGGTTCCAGGTCATGAAGGTCGTGTTGCGGTTCGTGAAGTCGTTGTCCGGGCCGCCGGAGCCGGGGTCGAGGTACGACGGGCCCGGGCCGGCCTCGCCCACCCAGCCCGCGTCCGCCTGCGGCGGAAGGACGTACCCGAGGTGCTGGAGGCTGTAGAGGACGTTCATCGCGCAGTGCTTGGCGCCGTCCTCGTTGCCGGTGATCAGACAGCCGCCGACCCGCCCGTAGTACGCGTACTGCCCCTGCTCGTTCAAGATCGACGAGCAGGCGTACAGCCGCTCGATGACCCGCTTCATCACGGAGGAGTTGTCCCCCAGCCACACAGGCCCCGCCAGGGTCAGGATGTCGGCGGCCATCACCTGCGAGTAGACCACCGGCCACTCGTCCGTCTCCCACCCGTGCTCCGTCATGTCCGGCCAGACACCGGTCGCGATGTCGATGTCCACCGCCCTGAGCACCTCGACCTGCACGCCCTGGCGCTCCATGATCCCCGTGCTGATGTCGATCAGCCCCTGTGTATGGCTGCGCTCCGGGGAACGTTTGAGGGTGCAGTTGATCACCAGGGCGCGCAGATCGGCGTACGACGTCGTCGGGTCCGGCACGGAATCCTCCTCCACACGCTCCGGGAGCCCGGATGCGAGGGCACCGGGAGATCTCCCGGCACAGCTCACCAGGTCCTCGCCCCGGGCGCTCGCGGAGCTGGGCCGGTTGCCTGACGGACCGCCCTCCCGTCCGTCGGTCGGGGTGCCGGGCACAGCCCCAAGGGGACTGCGAGGCCGACCGACCCCGTGGATGGCCGATCACGCGCGCGCGTCCGGTCACGGGGCGGGCGCCGCTGCTCCCCGGCCCCCCGAGGTCGAGACCGTGCCGTAGGCCCGGAGCGTGTCGGCCGGGTCGTCGCCGGGGCGGTGCCGGAGGGTGGCGTCCAGGAAGGCGAGGGTGGCCGCGGCGACGACGCGGGGGCTCTCGGTACGGCCCAGGGTGCCGACGATCGAGGGGAGCGGCGGCAGGTAGAGCGGGCCGTCCATGAAGGTGAGGTGACCGGCGCCGGGGACGCTGAGCCGGTAGCTCGTCGCGGTGTTGTGCGCGAGGGCCTCGGTGAGGCGGGGCAGGTAGCGCGGGTCGGTGTCGGCGGTGATCTCCTGGGTGAGCGCGAGTGCCGGTCGTGCGAGGGCGGGCGTGGTGGGGCCGTGGGGGTAGCCGTCCAGGTCGATGACGGCGTCGAACCGCCGGGCCGCCTGCAGGGCGGCGGCTCCGCCAAGGGAGTGGCCGGCCACCGCGGCGCGGTCGGTGTCCAGGCGTCCGGTCAGCGGGTCGGCGGTGTCACCGCGGCCCCATCGCTCCAGCCGGGTGAGGACGAAGCCGAGGTCGGCGGCACGGACGGCGGTCCAGCCGGCGGCCAGCTCCTCGTCCCTGTCGCGGTCCCCGGAGGAGGCGGTGGTGGCGCGGATCGTGCGGCCGTCGGCGAGGACGACGACGGCGGAGTCGTACGGGTGGTCGAGGGCGGCGACCAGGTAGCCGTGGCTGGCCAGCTCCTCCGCCCAGGCGGTGTTCTGGGACCGCACCCCGCCCGACCCCGGGGAGAAGAGGACGACCGGGTACCGCTCCCCTCCGTCGGCCACCGGCGCGTCGACGACGGCGCGGCTGCGGGCCCCCGGGAGGCCGTCGAACAGGAAACCGGGCAGGCCGACCCCATGGGCGAGGGCGTCGGACACGGTCCCCGCCTCGTCCTTCGTACGTCCCAGGTACGGGGCCCGAGGGGCATCCGTCGGGCTCTTCCGCGCCGGGTACCAGAGCTGGACCACCACCGTGCGCCGGTCGTCCGGATCGGCGGTGAAGCTCTCGGGGCGGAGCGGGTCGGTCCACTGCACCACCCGGGTGCCGACCGCGAAGGCCCCCGTCGGCTCGGGGAAGACGGGCACGGGGAAGGCCCAGGCGGCCACCGGGCCGGTGGCGATCAGGCCGGCGCAGGCCAGCGATCCCGGCAGGGCCTGCCACCAGCGGGCCCGCCGCGCCGGCCGACCGGTACGGCGCCGCAGCAGGGGCGGGAGGGCGAACGCCGAGGCGACGGCGGCGCCGGCCAGGACCGGCAGCATCTGCCAGCGGATCCCCACGACGCCCAGCACGATCGCCGACGGCACGAGGACCGCCCCGGCCGCGATGGTGCCGGGCCGGCGGGCGGCCGCAGGCAGCCACCGCGCCACCAGCAGGGCGAGGGCGCCCATCAGGACGAGGACTTCCGGAAGGGACAGGGGCACGGACAGAGGCAGAGATATGGGCGGGGACATGGGGAGGGATGTGGGGAGGGACGTGGGGAGGGACGTGGGTGTGGACAGCCCCGGGATGGTTTCACTCACCCGGCCATGCTCGGCGCCGAGCGCCCGCCGACACATCGGCCCGGGGTCGCCGCCGACTGCGACCGGGATGGCAACCGGTCGGGGCCGCGGTGCGACCGGAGGGGCAACCACGCACCCAGAACCAGGGGCGGGCTTGCGACCGCGGGAGGCAGCGGGCCTCCTCCTGTGGTCGTACCCCCGCCCCGTGCGCTCCGACGCCGGGCTCATGTGCGGCGCTCACCGGCGCCCTAGGCTGCGGCTGTACGCGGTGGCGGCCCCGGCCGGGCGGCCGTCACGACGACCGATCGACGGAGAGGGTGTGACGGTGCGCCACCTGGACCGGATACGGCCACTGGCGTGGGACTCGGTGCTGCCGACGCTCCTCCTGCTCAACGTCGTGACCACCTGTCCGGCCACGGAGCTGCCGGTCGCGGCGGCGCTCACCGCCGCCCTGGTGCTGCCCCTGCTGTGGCGGCGCCGGGCCCCGCTCGCGGTGTTCACCGCCGTGGTGGCCGCGGCCTTCGTCCAGTGGCTGGCGGACGTCCAACTGGTCGCGGACATCGCCCTGTTGGTGGCCCTCTACACGGTGGCCGCGCACGCGGGCCGGCGCGTTACGTTGCTCGCCGCCGCCGTGGTGGAGGGCGGGGCCGTGCTGGCCTGCCTGCGCTGGGTGCCGAACGGCGCGTTCCTGACCCCGTTCGTCGCGCTCTCCGCGACGGTGGTCGCCGCCGCCGTCCTCGGGGTGAACGTGCGGACCGGCCGGGCCTACCTCGCCGCCGTGCAGGAACGGGCCGAACGGCTGGCGCTGCACCAGGAGCAGCAGGCGCAGCTGGCCGTCGCCGCGGAGCGGGCCCGGATCACCCGCGAGATGCACGACATCGTCACCCACAACCTGTCCGTCATGGTCGCGCTCACCGACGCCGCCGTCCACGCGCAGCACCGGTCCCCGGACCGGGCCACCGCCGCGATGCTGCAGATCTCCGAGACGGGCCGGCAGGCCCTCACCGACATGCGGCGCTCGTTGGGCGTCCTGCGGGCCGACGAGCCGGACGCCGAGCGCCACCCGCTGCCCGGCATCGCCCAACTGGACGCGCTCGCCGCCCAGATGGCCGCCGCCGGGCTGCCGACCGTCCTGGAGGTGCGCGGCGGCCACGCCCATGTGCCGGCCACCGCACAGCTCACCGTCTACCGCCTGGTGCAGGAAGCGTTGACCAACACCCTCAAGCACACGCCCGCCGGCACCCGCGCGACGGTCCTGGTCGCATGCTCGGCCGGGAGCGTCGGAGTGGAGGTCACCGACAGCGGCCCCCGGCCCGCGCCGTCCGCCGCCGCACCGTCCGGCCACGGCATCCCCGGCATGCGCGAGCGCGCGGCCGCCTATGGGGGGACGCTGCGGGCCGGACCGCTTCCGGACGGCGGCTGGGGCGTACGGACCCGGCTCCTGCTCGACAGCAGCGGGACGGGCGCCGTATGACGATCCGCATCGTGATCGCCGACGACGAGGCGCTGCTCCGGATGGCCTTCGCCACGGTCCTGGAGGCCCAGCCCGACATGGCGCCGGTCGGCGAGGCCGCGGACGGCGCCGAGGCCGTCCGCCTCGCCCGGGAGCTGCGGCCCGACGTCGTCCTGATGGACGTCCGGATGCCCGGGACGGACGGGATCGAGGCGACCCGGCAGGTCGTCGAGGTCTCTCCGGGGAGCAGGGTGCTGATCCTGACCACCTTCGACCTCGACGCGTACGCCTTCGCCGCCCTCGGCGCCGGGGCCTCGGGCTTCCTGCTGAAGAACACCCGGCCCGAGGAGCTGCTCACCGCGATCCGCGACGTCGCGGCGGGCGACGCGGTGCTCTCCCCGCGGATCACCCGGCGCCTGCTGGAGGACTTCCGTCCGCAGTTGGCCGACGGGGGCACCGCCGACGGCGACGAGCGGCTGGACCGGCTCAGCGCCCGGGAGCGCGAGGTCCTCGTCGAGGTCGGTCGCGGCCGGTCCAACGCCGAGATCGCGGCCGCCCTCGCCCTCGCGGAGGCGACCGTGAAGTCCCATCTGGGGCGGATCCTGCTCAAGCTGGAACTCCGCGACCGTATCCAGGCCGTGGTCTTCGCCCACGAGAACCGTCTTGTCCCTCCGGCCTGACACCTTGTCCCTCCGGCCTGACACCGCCGAGGGCGTGCCGCGGCGGCCGGGCCACGCGCCGGACCGGGCCGACCACGTAGGTGCGCGGTCACCAGGGGATCGTGCCGTTGTCGTCGAAGAACGAGCCGCTGGGGCCGTCGTCGGGGAGGGTGGCGAGTCGGACGGGGGTGGCGGCGCCTTGCTCGGGGGTGCGGGGGCCGTGGAAGCCTGTGAAGTCGGTGGCGACGAGGCCCGGGCAGGCGGCGTTGATCAGGATGTTCGTGCCGGTGAACCGGCGGGCGTACTGGACGGTGACGGCGTTGAGGAACGTCTTCGACGGCGCGTAGGCCGCCATGACCGGGCCGATCTCGGTGTCGGGGTCCGTCTGCCGGGTCAGGGAGCCGACGGTGCTGGAGACGTTGACGACGCGTGGCGAGGCGGAGCGGCGCAGCAGGGGCAGCATCGCGTTGGTCACGCGGACGACCCCCAGGACATTGGTGTCCAGGACCGTGCGGAGCACGTCCAGGTCGAGCGTGGTCGGGTCCTGTACCCATCCCGGGGCCATCTCGCCCGAGACGCCGGCGTTGTTGACCAGGGCGTCCAGGCGTCCTGCCTCTCGTTCGAGCAGTGCTGCGGCGTCGCCGACGCTCTGGTCGTCGGTGACGTCCAGGGGTACCGCGAACGCGTCCATGCCGTGGGCGCGCAGCCTTTCGACGGCGGCCTCGCGTCGGGTCCTGTCGCGGGCTCCGACGCCCACGCGGTATCCGAGGCGGCCGAGGCCGGCCGCGATCTCGTACCCGATGCCCTTGTTCGCGCCGGTCACCAGCGCGGTCTTCGTTTCGCTCATGCTGATGAGGGTGGCCGTGGGGGGAGTGCCGCGGCCAACACCGATGCGGTGTCCGGTGATACCCGGCGGGTATCACCGCTTAGGCTGCGGGCGTGGACACCCTGGAGACCCGTGAGCTGAGGTACTTCGTGGCCGTCGCCGAGGAGCTGCACTTCGGGCGCGCCGCCGAGCGTCTCGGCATGGCCCAGCCGCCCCTGTCGCGGGCGATCCAGCGGCTCGAACGGCGCCTCGGGGTCTGTCTGCTGCAGCGCGATCGCCGGGGCGTGAGCCTGACCGGTGCCGGAGAGGTGCTGTTGCGCGAGGGCCGGGCGGCGCTCGGCGCGACCGCCGCCGCTGCTCGCCGCACCCGGCGCGCCGGCGGAGCGGACGGCTCCGGCGGCTCCGCCGGCCGGCTGGTGCTCGCGGTGAAGGCCGCCGCGTCCCACGAACTGCTGCGGAAGCTCCTCGACGCCTACGCGGCCGAGCCCGGCAGCGCCGAGATCGAGGTGCTGCCGTGCGGCATCTGCGAGCAGGAGGAGCTGCTGCGCGACGGACGCGCCGACGTCGCGCTCATGCACACGCCGTGGAACTCCCTCGCCGGGTTCGACAGCGAGGCACTGGCGACCGAGGGGCAGATCGCGGTCCTGCCCGCCGGGCACCCCCTCGCCGCCCGCGCGACCTTGTCCCTGGCCGACGTCAGGGACGTCCCCGGTCTGCCGCTCGCCCGCTGGCCCACCCGTGGCGCCTACGCACCCGGCCCGGGCCCCGAGGTCCACAACCAGACGCAACTGGCCCAGCTCATCGCCCTCGGGCGCACCGTGGCCGTCGTCCCCGACTCCGCCCGTTCCTGGCTGTGGGCCGAGCACACGGCCGTCCCCCTGACCGACGCGCCTCCCGTCGTGACCCACATCGTCTGGCCCGCCCACAGCCGCTCCCTCGCCCTGGCCGGCCTGGTCCGCACGGCCACGCGGCTGTGACCGGGGCCCTTTCCCGCATCGTGGCGGGTGTGGCGGGGGTGGTCTTGCGTGGCGCGCATATAGTGCGTGGAGTTCGGTCGGTTTCTTGGATGGGTGATGGGCGAGTTCGTTTCTGGTGACTTGCGGGCGCGCAACAGGCAGGTGACGCGCGAGACGATCGGTGCCGCGGCGCTGAGTCTGGCGTTGGAGAAGGGTCCTGACGGGCTGGGCCTGGTGCGGGTGCGTGACATCGCCGAGGCGGCGGGCGTCGCGCCGAGGACGTACAACAACTACTTCTCCAGCCGGGAGGAGGCGATCTGCTTCTTCCAGGGGGATCGGGCTCGCCGTCTCGGTGGGGCGCTGCGGGACAGGCCGGGGGACGAGCCGCTCGGTGAGGCGATCGTCGCGGCGGTGGTGGGCGTGTTCGCCGATCCTGAGCCCGACCGGGCCGGGCTCGCGATGATCATGTCTGTCCCGGCGTTGCAGGGCGAGGCGTTGAAGGCCTTCGCCATGGCTGAGGAGCCGCTGGCCGCCGCGATCGCCGAGCGAACCGGCGCGGGTGCGGGGGAGCTGTCGCCGGGTGTCGTGGCCGCGGCTGTCGCCGGGGCTGTGCGTGTGGCGGGGCGGCACTGGCTCGCGGGTGCCGACTCCGTGCCGTTCGCCGATGTGCTGCGCGAGGCTCTGGGGTGTGCCGTCCTTCCCCTGTCGTCGCCGGGGGGCCGTCGCCCGTAGCGCCTGTGCGGTGTGCGGTTCCGTGCGGTGCCCAGCTCCCGGAGCAGGGAGCGGGGCACCGGAGCCGGGAGCCGGGATGTCGCTTGGCTGCTCGGGGCGTCACGTCTTGTGGGGGTGTGGGGCGTCCTCGGTCTTCTGCTGCGGCGCGGGGGCGTCCGCCAGTCGCTTGGGCAGGAGCAGGGTCGGGGCGATGGCGAGGACGAGGAAGGCGACGCTCCACCAGAAGGTGTTGCTGTAGGCCTCGGCGAGTGCGTCGGGTGAGGGGCTGCGGCCGGGGGCTGCGTCCTGTTGCCTCGTCAGCTGGAACTGGAGGACGACTCCGACGATCGCGGTGCCGGCCGAGAGGCCGATCTGCTGGAAGATGCGTGATCCGCTGGTGGCCCTGGTGACCTGTTCGGGCGGCAGGCCGATGTAGAGCGCGGTCGTCATCGAGAGCACCATCATGCCGAAGCCGGCGCCGGTGACGAACATGGCGATCACGATGACGAGGGCGCTGGTGTCGGCGTCGAACTGGGTGAAGATCAGCCGTCCGGCGATGGCGCCGGCGAGTCCGGCCGTCCCGACGCGCATGGGGCCGATCCGGTTGAAGACGCGTCCCATGGTGAGGGAGGCGAGCGCGGAGCCGACGCCGGCGGGGACGAGCAGGAGTCCGGCGCTCAGCGCCGACTCGGAGTGGACCTGCTGGAGGAACAGGGGGTCGACGAACCCGGCTCCCATGGTGAGGCCGAGCAGCATCAGCAGGATGCTGGAGGTCGCGAAGCCGCGGTAGCGGAACAGGCGCATCGACACCAGGGCGTCGGTGTCGGGCCGGGCGGCGTGCCAGGCGAACGCGGCGACCATGGCCGCTCCGATGGTGAGGGCCACGACGACCTGGGTGGCGCCGAACCCGGCGGTGGTGGCCTGGGAGAGGCCGTACACGAGGGCCACGAGACCGGGGACGAGGAGCGCGACGCCGATGACGTCGAGGCCGGTGCCGCTCGCCGCCTTGATGTTCGGCATGGCCCGTCCTGCCAGCAGGAGGGCGATCAGCCCGATCGGGAGGTTGATGAAGAACATCCACCGCCAGCTGAGGTCGTCGACGATGATGCCGCCGACGACGGGGCCGAGCGTCGGTCCGATGACGGCGGGGACGGCCATCAGGGAGACCAGCTGGGCGCGGCGTTCGACGCCGCCGACCCGGATGAGCATGGCCTGGCCGACCGGGGCCATCATGCCGCCGCCGAGTCCCTGGACGACCCGCGCGGCGATCAGCGTCCACACCGAGTCCGCCAGCCCGCACAGCAGCGAGCCGACGAGGAATCCGGCGAGGGAGAGGTTCCACATCGTCCGGGTGCCGAAGCGGTCCGCGGCCCATCCGGCGATCGGCATGCCGGCCATCAGGGCGAGCAGGTAGGCGGTCACCACCCACTGCACCGTGGAGACCGGGACGGACAGCTCCCGGACCAGTTTGTCCAGCGCGATGCTGACCATCGTCCCGTCGAACTGCATCAGCAGCATGCCGAGCAGGACGACGCCCGCGACCTTCAGCAGCTCCGCCGGGAGACGTTGCCCCTCGCCTGCGGCCGGGGAGTCGCCAGCCTGTGTCTGTGCCATCAACTTTCCTTCGCTGCCTGCGGGTACGGCCCCGCTCCGGGGCTCCTCGTCACGGCCTCACGCTCCCACAGAACTTGCGTGGCGCGCAATTACGTGCAGATACTGCATGTGTTGCGAGGGGGGCACCCGGCCGTGTCCTCGCTTCAGGCGACTTTTAGCGGGGTGGGCTTTGCTGTGGGCGGTTTGCCTTCGATCATGAGGAGACACGATGGCCGCCGAAGAGCCCGTTGGGATGCCGCCGCTCTCGGACGGTGGCGCCGACGCCCTGGCCTGGCTGGAACGGATGCGCGCGGAACGGCCGCTGTGGGCGGACGAGCGGGGCGTGTACCACGTCTTCCGGTACGAGGACGTGCAGGCGGTGATGTCCGATCCCGCACGCTTCTCGTCCAACATCGGCCGGGTCATGCCGGGTTTCGACCCCGAGCAGGTCAGTGCCAACCTGGCCTCGCAGGACCCGCCGGAGCACCGGCTGCTGCGGCAGCTGGTGAGCCAGGCGTTCACCCCGCGGACGGTCAGCGGTCTGCGGCCGCGGATCGCCGAGATCACCCGGGAGCTGCTGGCCGCCGTACCCGGCGACGAGTTCGACTTCGTCGAGCACGTGGCCTCTCCGCTGCCGGTGACGGTCATCGCCGAGCTGCTCGGCGTCTCGCCGGGCGACCGGGCCTTCTTCCGGTCCTGCGCCGACGCCCTGCTGGGCACGCGGGCCAAGGCGGTGTCCGCCGCCGAGCACACCAGGGCCCTCGCGGAGGCCAACAAGGCGCTGCAGGAGTATCTGAGCGCCGAGGCGCGACGCCGCCGGGCCGACGGTTCGGGCGGCCTGATCGGGGCGCTCGCGGCCGCCGAGCTGGACGGGCGGCGGCTGACGGACGTGCAGGTCGCCACGTTCTCCGGGCTGTTGCTGACCGCCGGACACCTCACGATCACGCTGCTGCTCGGGAACACGCTGCTGGCCCTGCGCGACGCCCCCGAAGTCGAAGCGCGGCTGCGCGAGGACCGGTCGGCGCTGCCCGCCGCGCTCGAGGAGTCGCTCCGGCTCCGCCCGCCGTTCCACCGGGTCGTCCGGGTCTCGACGCAGGACGTGGAGATCGCCGGCGGTGTCATCCCGGCCGACCGGCTCGTGATGGCCTCGACGCTGTCGGCCAACCACGACGACCGGCAGTTCCCCGATCCGCGGCGGTTCGACGTCGACCGTCACCCGAACCGGCACCTCGGCTTCGGGCACGGCATCCACTTCTGCCTCGGCGGCCCGCTCGCCCGGGCGGAGACCGAGATCGCGCTCAACCTGCTGTTCGACGAGTTCACCGGGATCGAGGTGACCGGCCGGCCGGGCTTCCACGACTCAGTTTTCTAAGGCCCGAAACAACTGACCGAGTCCGTGCGCCGCGCACGCCGCTCGGGCGCAACACGCCCCGGGGGGGCCCGCCCCCACCCACCCCGCGTCTCTCCCCCCCCCCACCGCGCGCGGGCGCCGCGGCGCGCCCCCCGCCCGGTGGGCGCCCCCCCGGGGGGGGGGGAGCGCGCCGGGTGCTGCGCGGGACGTTCGAAAGCGCCCCGGGCGGTGTCCTGAAGGGCGTGGGATCGTGCCCGGCCCGCACCGGTTCGCGGTGACCGGCGGCCGCCAGGGGCGGTGCGGCGGTGAGCCGGGCGCCCGGAGCGAGATCTTCACCGTTCTTCCGGGAGCGTTCGTGTCCTAGGGGCGGGGGGGCGGGGCGCCCCGCGCCCCGGGACAACAAGAGCAATACAACAAAAGTTTAGCTGCAATACTACT